>DATDRI010000174.1:0-3090 GCA_035291825.1 Vicinamibacteria bacterium
AGTTCGGAACCAACTTGCTCCAGATCAACCCCGGCAAGGCGGAGACCATGGGATTACCCGGCGTTCTCGGCGGAACGACTCACAAGTTGACGTTGGATGATGCCCAGGCCATCGGGCGATTGCCACAAATAGAGACGGTCATGCCGCTGGCCTTCGGCAATGCACGGGTGGAGGCGGAAGGCCGGGGCCGCAGTGTCTCTATCTATGGGGTTACCCCCGCTGTCCCGGAAGTCTGGAAGTTTCAGGTGCGTCAAGGTGCATTCTGGCCGGAGGGGGATCCGCGGCGGGGTCAGTTCATGGCCGTTCTCGGTCCCAAATTGAAGCGGGAGCTCTTTGGAAACGCCAACGCCTTGGGAGGGTTCGTTCACATTGGGGGAACTCGCTTTCGGGTGGTAGGCGTCATGGAACCGAAAGGGCAGTTCGTGGGCTTCGACATTGATGACGGCGCCTACATCCCGGTGGCCTCTGCCATGAAGATCTTCAATCAGGACGAGCTGCAGGAGATCGACATTGTCTTCTCCAGTTCCGCTTCCGTCGATCGCGTCGTGGAGAGGATAACGCGTCTCCTCGTCGAGCGGCATCGCGGAAACGAGGACTTCACCATCACCACTCAGGCGGCCATGATGGAGGTTTTCGACAACGTCATGAACGTCATCACTATGGCAGTGGGTGCCATCGCCGCCATCTCGCTCCTGGTAGGCTCCATCGGCATCCTGACCATGATGTGGATAGCGGTGGGAGAGCGAACCGCCGAGATCGGTTTGATCCGCGCCATCGGTGCCTCGCGGCAACAGGTGCAGATGGTGTTCCTGGTCGAAGCCGGAGCTCTCTCCTCTCTCGGCGGGCTGATAGGCTTGCTCGCGGGTCTCGGAATTTGCGCCACGCTCAGGAGCTTCGTTCCCGGGCTCCCCGTGCACACGCCCGTGCTCTACGCGGTCATGGCGGTCGTCATCAGCCTGGCGACCGGGTTGCTCTCCGGGGTGGCGCCGGCGAGACGGGCGGCAGCCCTCGACCCCATCGAGGCCCTGCACACCGAGTAGCCTGGCGCGTCAATGGTCTTCCGCCGCGGGGCGATGCACGGCGAGAGCCACGCCTCCCATCACTAATAACGCGCCGACCAGGACGCGTGGGAGGATCGACTCACCTCGCAGAACGCCCACCGAGACCGCGACTAGAGGAATGATGTAGGCGGTGAGAGCGAGCCGTTTGGCGGGGAGGATGGACAACAGCCAGTAGTAGAGGAAGAACGTTACCGCCGAGCCGCAAATCGCGAGATAAAGGAGGGCGCCGATGGAATCGGCGTTCCAGACGAAACTCCGGTCGCGTTCCAACCAGAATGCCAGCACTCCCATGACTCCCGACGTGACCACCATGGGACCGGCGGCAAGCGAGAACGGATGGACACCCGTGCCCCAGCGCTTGACCATGACCGTGCCGAGAGCGGCGGCGAGCGGCGAGATCAACATCACCATCGCGGCGAGATAGACCTGGTGGCCTCCTAGAGCCGCCAGGTCTTCCGAAAAGATGACGCCCACGCCCCCGAAGCCCATAGCGATACCCAGGATCTCTTTCAGGCTCAAGGCTTCTCCGGGCAGGGTGAAGTGCCCGGCCACGGCGACGAAGAGGGGATAGGTGGCGAACAAAACGGCGGCCAGGCCAGAAGGCACCCACTGCTCGCCCCAGTAAACCACTCCATAGGCGATGGTGAAAGAGAGGATGCCGTTCGCCAGCCAGAGGATTTTCTCCTTGCGGGTCCTCCCCAGCTTCACGCCCATCACCCGTGCCGCCACCAACAGCAAGATGGCGGCGATGGCGAACCGTATCGCTACCCCGCTGAAGGGAGGCGTGCCCCGCAATCCGATCTGGATGACCGCCCAGGTCGTGCCCCAGATGAGACAGACCAGGCCGAAGGCGAGCGTGACGAGGAGTGTGGCAGGTCGGCCCATGCCTTGCGGGCGGGTCAACGGATATGCCGCACGGCGCGCCCCACTCGATCGGAGGCCTCGAAGCGAGAGCCGACGGAGTTTCTCATTGACTCGGGAACCTCGAACGCCCAGTCTAGCGCAACAAGAGGACCTTGCTGGCGACGGCGCGGGCGGTGTTAGAGTAACGTTCATGAAACCGTTTGGCGATTTCGAGGTCGACGACGTTTTCTCGAGATTCGAAAGTTAAAGTGAGGACGCTCCTGGTGCTCCGCCACGCGAAATCCAGCTGGAAGGATCCCGGCCTCGCCGATGAGGACCGCCCACTCAACAAGCGAGGGAAGAAGGATGCGCCGGTGATGGGACAGGTGCTGCAGCGGGAAAGATTGACGCCCGATTGGATCGCGAGCTCCACTGCACGGCGCGCTCGTAAGACGGCGGAAGCGGCGGCAAGGCACAGCCAGTACTCGGGAGAGATCCATTACGAAGAGGCACTCTACCTCGCCTCGCCCACGGCCATTCTGGACGTTCTGGCCAGGAGGGCGCCTGCATCAGCAGAAAGGATCCTGATCGTGGGACACAATCCCGGTCTCGAGGATCTGGTGGGCCTGCTCACCGCTCGGCGGGAACCGTTTCCGACCGGCGCTCTGGCGCAGATCGAGCTGCCCATCGCCAGCTGGAACGAGCTGAATGAAAGCCCGAAGGGGAAGCTCGTCCGCTTGTGGCGTCCGCGAGAGCTAGGGTAAGTCTCGCAGAGCGTGCCCGCTCGCAGGCGAGACCACCCCTCGCTCACCGCCAGCACCGAATAGGGAACGATTCTCCATCAAGAAAGCCACCGCGAGGTTGCGGAGCACGCGGTCGCGACCCGCCTCCGGCTGGGAGTAAGACGCCGCGCCGAGCTCGCTTCCAACTAGTACGAGGAGACGGCGCGGACGGGCCGAGACAATCCGGCTTCGGGTAAGGCCGCTCAGCTGGCAGGGGACCCATTCTCTTCGATCAGGCGCAATAGATCGAAGGAACTGAGAATGCCTACCACTCGGTCCCCATCGGTGACGACCACATGGTGTAAGCGATAGTGCCGCATCATCTGAGCGGCGGTACGGACGTCGGCATCGGGCGTTACCGTGTATACGTTGGTGCTCATGATCCGGGACACCGGGATCTTGGC
>DATDRI010000175.1:0-7552 GCA_035291825.1 Vicinamibacteria bacterium
TCTCCGCCAACGATCGTCATCGAGACCTCCATGTCGCGAATCCGTTCCGGTGGGCAGGTGAGAACGTCCTCGGGAAGGACCACGAGATCGGCCAGCTTGCCCGGCTCGATGGAGCCTTTGAGCTGCTCTTCGAAAGTCAAATGAGCATAGCCGAGACTCATGGCGCGGAGTGCTTCTTCACGAGTGATCCGCTGTTGCTCGCCCATGACGCCGGCGCTAATGGTATCTCGAGTGATGAAATGGTAGAGAACCCACAGGGGGCGATAGGGGACGACCGGCGAATCGGAGCCGAGAGACACGGGAATCCCCGCATCCAGGTAGGTACGCATCGGTGTGACGCGATGCGCGCGTTCGGTCCCCCAGTATTTCACCAGGCTGGGGCCGGCTAGGTAGAGGTGATGCTGGCCCGAGACGGCGACGCCGAGCTCCTTGAGGCGAGGCAGTTGGTCGTGGTCGGCGATGAAGCCGTGCTCGACCACAAAGCGTCGACCCACGATGCTTCGGTCCTGATTGGCTTTGCCGTAGGCGTCGAGCACCAGGTCCAGGGCGGCGTCTCCCACCGCGTGGGTAGCCACCCGCCAGCCCCGCTGATTGAGGGCCCGCACCAATCCCACATAACGCTCGGTGGGGAACGTTTGGAGACCGTAGTACCTGCCTTTCTCACCCCAAGGCTCCTGGTAGGGCTCCCGCATCCATCCGCCTTCGAAGCCGCCGTCGACTCCCAGCTTGATGCCACCGACTCGAAGCCACGCGTCGCCGTCGTCAGGACCGACGCCCCAGGCTGCGATGACCTTGTCCAAGCCATCCAAATCGACGGAGGGCTGGATCCGAAACAACACGCTCACCCGCAGGGTGAGATCGCCGCGGCGCTTTAGCTCGGAAAGCGCGTGGTAGAGCTCCTTGTTCCCGCTGGCGTACCGAACGCTGGTAAGGCCGGCTTCGTTCAAGCGTTGGTGCTCTAACCGGAGGCTCTCAGGCTGATAGTTGGCTCCCGCCGAGAGGTGTGGAGGAAGCTCGACGAACCGCTTCGCCTGATCGACGAGCTCGCCGTTCAATCGACCGTCTGGATAGCGGCCGAGGCTCCCTCCCTCGGGAGCTCGCGTCGTCTCGTCGATGGACCACTCGTTGAGGGCGGCGGTGTTGAGGACGTACTCGTGGCCTCCTCGCACCACCACCACCGGATGATCGGTGGTCGCTTTGTCCAAATCGTCCCGATAAGGGAGTCGTTGCTCTACCAGCTGTCCTTCGTGCCAATCGCTGTTGGTTACGATGACCGTGTCGGGGGGCGTGTTCTTCGCGCGCTCCCCGATGGCCAGCAGGACATCATCCAGAGTCCGGGCGGAGGAGAGATCCACGCCCGGACCTCCTCCGATGTTGTGATAGTGATTGTCGGCAAATCCGGGAACGACCGTCTGGCCTTCCAGGTCGACGAGCGTCGTCTCCCGGCCGGCGAGAGCCAGGATGTCATCGTTCGCACCGACGGCGAGGACCCTCTCGCCTTCGATGGCCACCGCTTCGGCGATCCGGAAATCAGGGTCGAGCGTTAGGATCTTCCCATGGTGAAGGACGAGATTGGGTCCGTCCGTCGGTGGGGTCTGGCAAGAGAGCAGCAGGGTGATCAGGTACCAGACGGTCAGCGGCCAACCGGTTTTTCTGTCCACCATACCCTTCGTTCTCTCCCCGGAGAAGGGTTGGTGAGCGCCAGGCTCCTGGTCGCGCTTACGGAAACGATGCGGCGAAGGTCCGAGCGGCAAAGGAGAGCGAGTTTATCCGGACGCAGAGGCGGCGAGCTTCAAACCAGCCGCTCGACCAGCTTCAGATAGACCGTCCTCTCCAGGTAGTTGAAATCGAGTGGCTTCACCACGTAATCGAAAGCACCTTCCTCGAGGGCCGCCTTCGCCACATCCTCGTCCTGTTGGCCGCTTATCATGACCACCGGGATATCGGGCCAACTGGCGCGGATTTTCCGCAGCGTCTCCAGGCCATTGAGCCCGGGCAGGTGAATGTCCAAGAGCACCGCGTCCACCTTTTCCTTTTCGAGGATGGCAATGGCCCGCTCCGATGTGTCGGCGGTTAGCACCTTGTATTCTTTCTTGGCGAAGAACCGCGAAAGAATGTTGCGCACGGCCTCCTCGTCATCCACGACAAGAATCTGTGCCATTTGCACTCCTCCGGTATGGGTCCACGCTACTACAATCCCTCCATTCCATCAAAGCCGCAGCCTCCATGCTCGAGAAAACGAGTCAATTCTGGGGCGCCGGCTGTCTGAGCATGTCCTCGACGCACTGCACCAGCTCGTCGAGGTCGAAGGGCTTGTACATGAACGCATCGGCACCGCTCCAGGTCTGAAGGAATTCTTCCCTCTCCTTTTCCGGGACGGCTCGCGCGGTGAGCATCAGTATCTTGATACGTTTCGGTAGTTTTCCTGCCTTCTCGTCCTCGCGGATGTAACGAGCCACTTGGTAACCGTTCTCCTTGGGGAGCATGACGTCCAGAACCATGGCGTCAGGGTGCTCGATGCGGGCCACTCCCAAGGCCTCGTGACCGTTGAAAGCGGTCAGGACCTGGTACCCTTCCTGTTCCAGCACGAAACTGATGGTGTCGACGATGTCTCTTTGATCATCGACAACGAGCACTTTGCCTTTTGTTGCCGTCATCTCGTTTGCTCCTTTCACTCGGACAAGATAGATCGCGCCACCGCTCCGTGGGGTTCCGGTGGAATCAAGCCCCCACGTCGACCGATGCGCGTGCGTTGTCTCTAAGTCGTGACCACCGTAGAAGCTCGATCCGAGGCCAACTGATAGAGGCTCTTCGGTGTCACCGCTTCTTCTGGAAACATGGCGATCCCCCAGTTCAACTCGAAGTCGGTTGCCGTCCCACCGTGGGTCGATGGCAGCGTGCTCCTCATGGACTCGATGAGCCGGTGCACGAACGCCGTTCCACCCTCCTGCGGTGTATCGGGGAGGACGACGACCAGCTCTAGGCTCTCCCGCCGGGGTAGAACGCGATCACTGGAGCGTCGGGTCGTATTCTCGGCCGCCGCCTCCATGGATCTCACCAGAGCCTGGCGCCCTTGCTCTCCGATGCGAACCAGAACCGCCTCCAGGTTCAGCAGACGGATCACGAGTAAAGCAAGGGGACAGGAGGCTTTCTGCGCACGGTCCACGTCTTGCCCGAGGGCGCGGAAAAACAGCTCGTCCTCGCTGAGGACCGGGATCACAAAGATGAAGCGACTCCCCTGGCCGGGCTCGCTCTCGGCCCAGATCCTACCGTGGTGAGCTTTCACCAGCTCTCTGGTGATGGTCAGCCCCAGCCCGGTGCCGGGCACGTCCCCACTCCGGCTGTCATCGACTTGATGAAACTTTTCGAAGATTGCTTCCAGTTGATCCTCGGGAATACCGATGCCGGTATCGGATACCTCAACCCGGACGCCGGGCAGGCGCTCCTGGTCCGAGCCATCCCCGACGGGAGAGGCTCCTACTCGGACCGTACCACCGCGATCCGTGAACTTGAGGGAGTTGCCCACCAAGTTCATGAGGATCCTTTGAATCGCACCCGACCCTCCATACACGAGGGGTAGGTCCGGAGAGACGACGGACTCGAGGGCGATCCCTTTCTCATCGGCGTGTGGTCGGAGCCCGGTGAGGCAGCTCTCGATCGCCTCGCCCAGGTGAAGTGGCTCCAAGACGATGTCCATCTTGCCCGCCTCGATCTTGGAGACGTCGAGCAAGTCATTGACCATTTCGATGAGCTGCTCGATGTTCCTTTTCGCGACGTTGAGAAAGCGGGATTGGTTCGGGTTCAGCTCCCCCAAGCGAGGCCCAGCGAGGAGCGCGATGGCGTTCTTCGTCGCGGTTAGCGGAGTACGGATCTCATGGGATACCGTCTTGATGAAGCCCGACTTCATTTCATCGATCTTTTTCTCTTCGCTGAAGTTGCGAAATGCCATCACCGTCCCGTTGAGCTCTCCATCCGCGCTCTCCACTGGCGAAAGCAAGGCCTGGTAGGGAACGCCGCGCACCGCGAAGCCCTTGCGCGTGACGCGACGCTCGGTCTGCATGACGGCTAGTGGGTCGAACTCCAGGACTCGTTTGAGCTCCGCGAACGCCGCCGGCCTGCCCGGAGCCGAGTCCACCTGGAGGATGGATCGCGCGGCAGCGTTCATGGCCAACACCTCGCCCCGACAGTTCACCATGAGAACTCCGTCTGTCATATGCTCCACCATCTGCTCGATTCGCCCCTTCACCGTGGCGAGAACGTCTCGGACCCCCTCCACCGAGCTGGCCAGGAAATTGGCGGCGCGATGGATGAACGAGATATCCTCATCGCTGAACGCGTTTTTCGTCGAACGGCTCACGTGGATCAAGCCGGCGACGCCGTCTCCCGCGGAGAGAGGCACGTTTACGAAGGAACGCATTTTCGCCGGTCCCTCCTGAGGCTCTTCGCTGGTCCCGTTCACTCGACTCACCCGCAAGTCCACCTCTTCCTCCACATCGACGCCGCAGGTCACGCGTAACGTGCTCAGCATGTGGTTGCGCAGCCACGCCACGAGGCTTTCGCTTGCCTGGAACCGCGTCTGGATGCGCAGGAGCGGAGGCTGCTCCAGGAGTAAGAGTCCCGCCGCATCGTAGTCGACGATCTTATGGAGGGAGTCGATTACGTATTGGGCCACATGATGGAGATCGAGTGAATAACGCGTGGCACCGGCCATATCGTAGATGAGGTCCAGTGCGCGTGCCGCCTTCTGCCAGCTTTCCGTGTCGCGCTCCCGAGCCAGAGACGCGGCCAGTAGGAAACTCAGGCGTTCCGCCAGAGCGACGACCTCTCGTTGGGTTCCGTCATGGCAAATCTGCCACACGCCCTCCGCATGTCCACGTACCAGGAGAGGAACGCTCACCACCTCCAGCTCTCCTTGATTCTCCACACGGGTGCTTCCATCAGATGCAGCCTTCTCCGCGAGATGGATCGCCGGGATCTTGTCCGCACCAACATCCACGACCGCCTCCCACTCCTGCCCGTCCCGGCTGCGAAGCGCAAGGCCGGCTCGTCGCACTCCGTTCCTCCCCACCAGCTCGGTTGCAATGGCCCTGGCCACGTCGCTGGTAGAAGCCCCGCGACTGATGAGCGCACCGGCACGGCGCAGCGTTGCCATCTCCACCGAGTCCGACTCATTTGCCGGCGGGGGAGTGTCGGGACGGCCATCCGAGGTGGCTCCGGGTTGAGCTCGGTCACCAGACGAAGAACCCCATTCTTGAGGTTCCGTGTCGCGACTCTCCACCGCAGTCTTCCTACTGCCATGTTGTTCTTCGAGACGAGGAAGCGTCACCAGGGATTCCAAGGTGGATTGATAGGTCTTTTCAATGATTCTGAAGGCTTGATTGAGCTGCTCCGTTCGTTCCTTTACCTTCTCTTCCAGATTGCGCCGATGCTCATCGTTCTCCCGTATCAGTCGCATCTTCTCGATGGCACGCTGGGCAGAGATATGGAGCTCGTCCAAGTCAATTGGCTTCGTTAGATAGTCGTCCGCCCCATTTTTCAAGCACTCGACTGCGGTCCGCGCGTCGTCCACGCCGGTCAGCATGAGCACGGCCATTTCCGGCCGCCGCTCCTTGAGCTGTCTCAGCAGCCAGATGCCGTCTTGGCCCGGCATACGAACGTCGGTGATGGTCAGAATGGGAGGATTGGAAGCAATACTGGCCAACGCCTCCTCCGCATTGGCCGCTGTCGTGCACTGAAAACCCTGCCGCGACAAGGCGCGCGCGAGGATCGCACGTACGTCCGGCTCATCATCCACCACGACTACTCGCGCTTTGTCAGGCATGAGCGAGCCTCATCTTGCCTCCTGGAAAGGATTTCTCTCCCCGGTGGAAACGATTGACGTTTGCTTCAGAATCACAGCTCGTCGTCGGCAGAGAGGGTTCCGGAGTCCAGCACCTCCCGCACCTTGTCGGCGAGGGTCTTGACGGTGAACGGTTTCTGGACAAGGTTGGAGATCTTGCTCTGTAGGCCGTGGCGAATGACCGCGTCGTCCGTGTAACCCGACATGAAGAGCACTTTGAGGTCGGGTCGGAGATCGACCAAACGTTCCGCCACTTCTCGGCCGCTCATGCCGGGCATGACGACGTCGCAGAGGAGCAGAGAGATGGACTCTTTGTGTTTCTCGAAGATCTCCAGTGCCTCTTCACCGCACGCTGCCTCCAGGACTGAGTAGCCCCGTTCTTCCAGGGTGGTGTGGACGAGCATCCGCAAGTTGCGCTCGTCATCGGCAAGCAAGATCTTCTTCATCGACGCCTCCCGTCATCGACGAGGGCACAGAGCCAGCTTTCCCGCCCTTTGGTACTGTTCGAAATGCCGCCGCTTCCCATCGTCCGTCCCGACGTCCGCTGGAACGCGCCGAGGAGAGCGAATGGCCGACGAAACGGGCGCTGCGGCGTAGAGACCTGTCACCTTCGAGACGTAAGTCCTCGCCCTCGTCCATCGAACCTGGATTGCAGTGGATTGTTATCAGTATGGCACCGGCCGGATAGAAGTCAAGCCTCTTTACTCCGCGGATAGCCGCCAGTGACAGGGGCGGACGGGTGGCTGATAGCAGCGTCATTGACAGGGGTGCCGGCCGAGCGGTACCGTGTCCGGACGAGCACGGCCCCCGGGGGTACGCCCCGAATGCCTCACATTTTGGTCATCGACGACGAGGACGAAGTCAGAGCCGTCCTGCGCAGAGCCCTCGAGCGCGCCGGCTATGAGGTGAGCGAGGCAGTCGACGGGAAAGAGGGGCTCCGGCAGTTCTGTCAGAAACCCGCGGACCTCATCATCGTCGACATCTTCATGCCAGAGAAGGAAGGACTCGAGACCATCCTCGAGATCCATGAAGTAGGGAAGCGGGTCAAGACGATCGCCATGTCGGGTGGCGGCATGACTGGAAGCCTCGAGTACTTGGACTACGCAAAGAAATTCGGCGTCGATCGCACGTTCACCAAGCCGTTGGACTTGCATGAAGTGGTGGAGACGGTTACCACCCTCCTGGGATTGGACCGACCTCCATCTGACAAGCAAGATTCCGAGTAGACGCTGGAGAGCCGATCGGGTCTCAACCAACCCCATCGGTAGCGAATCCCCTTCGTTCCTTCGTTCCAAGGGTCTTGAAATCCCTGGGTGTTAAGCTTACAATACTCGCAGCACAAATCCTGCAAACTTCAGTCGTGTAGCTCTGTCTGACTTCAGACGGCGGGGCGATCCGTCGTCGCTTTGAGGGAAGAGGGATCACAGAAGTCCGCAACTCGGGCACTCACGAGCGAACGATGCATCACTTTCTAGCCTTCGAGCTCTCCGAATCGGTCTGTGCCGTTCCTCTGGAGGAGGTTCACAGCATCGTCCATCTTCCCGCGCTCTCCCGTCCTCCTGGCATGCCCGTCCTACTGGAAGGCTTTCTCAACTTGCGCGGAAAGGTGTTCCGGTTGTGCGTTTGGACCGACTCTTTGAGCTTCCCGAGAAAGGTCTGGGCCCCTACACGACCCTGGTTCTCCTTCGACAACCGGACGGCCACGTGGCGCTG
>DATDRI010000176.1:0-1606 GCA_035291825.1 Vicinamibacteria bacterium
CCCTTTGCCACCGACGAAACCCACGCCGCCTATGACGGAGAGTCGGCCCATCGCTTCTGGCGCGCCCTGGTATCGATCGACGGCATCTTCAAGAGATTTCGCGGGCGCTTCATCGGAAAGTCGAGTCCGGTCCATTTCTTCTGGCACAGCTTCGACCTGGCGGTAACTCGATTCTCCGGCCGGCCGGCACCGGTGAGGGAAGACGCCGATCCGGTGACCAAGGAAGCCTATTCGCATGAGGTGATCAGCGCCGGCTTCTGGCCGGGTGACGACAACCTGCCGGAGCCTGCCTTCTATAGCTACGTCAACCCCTCGCCGCCCGGTCTCGAGCAGGAACCCCTCCGACCGAAGGCGGCCTGGTGGCAGAACCAGAACGGAAGCTCGATGGCGCTCTACCGTTACCAGGACTTTCGCACCGCACCGGATCCGAGCGCCGATCTCCTGGAGTTCATGCAAAGCGCCTACGAAGCGGGTGCCAAGCTCTCCCAATGGCCGCGGGAACAGCTGGAACGGAGGAGCTGATGACCGAGTGGTGAAGAAAATCATCGCCCCTTTCGGAGAGCCGCTATAATATTCGGCGTGAAGCGGACCCTTCCCACGCTCCTGCTTTGCTCCCTGCTCGGCGCTTGTGCCGGCCGCGCCCCGCGTCCCACCGCTCCCCCGAGTACGCCCGCACCGCCCCCCACGCCCGGCACCATCCAGCAGGGACTGGCGTCCTGGTATGGGCTGGAGGAAAAAGGCCGCGCCACCGCCAGCGGCGAACCGATGGACCCGGAGCGATTCACTGCCGCGCATCTCACCTTTCCCTTCGGCACGCTCCTCCGGGTAACGGATGAGGAGACGGGCCGTAGCGTGATGGTGGTGGTCAACGATCGGGGGCCCTTCGTGGGCGAACGCATTCTCGATCTGTCTTACGGGGCTGCCAAGGCGCTGGAAATAGTCCAAAGAGGGGTGGCGCCGGTCCGCATCGAAGTGATTCAAGTCGACCGCAGTCAACTCGCTACCCGCTGGAGAGTCCAGGTCGGCTCCTTCCAGGAGGAGCGTCTTGCCGAAGAGCTGGCGCAGGAGGTTCGCCAAGGCGGGTACGCTCCCGTCGAGGTGTCGATGTTCCGCCGCGCCGACCTACTCTTCTATCGCGTTTGGGTGGGAGAGTTCACTGAGCGCCCCGAGGCCGAGGAGTTGGCTCGCAGGCTGCTCCGTGACGGACGAGAGACGGTGGTGATGCAGACGCCTTTCGCCTCCGCCCGCTGACTGCTAGCCTCTCTTTGACGCTGAGCATTAATTGGCCTCTCGTGAAGTGTCGTCACGCTTGGGCAAGAAAATTGTTCGAGAGGTCATTTTTCTCTTGACAACTTTCTGAAGTGATCTCGAGGAAACTTGCAGCTGTTCTCCAGAATGCGCGTTGTAAGCGTCTGAATTCGATTCCACGAACGAGAACGGACCAGGGAGCCGCAAGAGTCATCACACTCGGTACTCGCCCCGTGAAAGCGATGCCAGGAGGCAAGAAAAGTGCGTGCTATATAGAAGTATGACTTCTACACACGAGCTTCAGACGCTTTCGGATGACGAGCTGCTTCGACGTCTGTCGAATCTCCTTTCGCGGTCG
>DATDRI010000177.1:0-2450 GCA_035291825.1 Vicinamibacteria bacterium
GCAGACACGTTCCATCATCCTCTACATCGAGTCGATCACTGGGGCTCGGAAGTTCGTCTCGGCAGCCCGGGCCTTCACTCGGACCAAACCCATCATCGTTTACAAGGCCGGCCGGTTCGCCGAATCCGCCAAGGCCGCTGCCTCGCACACCGGCGCGCTGGCCGGCGAGGACGCCGTCTACGATGCCGCCTTCTCCAGAGCCGGCATCGTGAGGGTCTTCAAGAGCGAAGAGATGTTTGACTGCGCCGAGTTGCTGGCCAGACAGCGAATACCCCGTGGCGACCGCCTCGGCATCGTCACCAATGCCGGAGGCCCAGGTGTCATGGCGACCGACGCCCTCATGAGCCTTCAGGGCAAGCTGGCCTCGCTCTCCGAGGAAACATTCCGAAAGCTCGACGCCTTGCTCCCGCCCCATTGGTCGAAAGGCAATCCTATCGACGTTCTCGGCGACGCGCCTCCGGAAAGATACGCGCGGGCCATCGAGCTGACTCTAGCGGATAAAGGAGTGGATGCCGCTCTCGTCATTCTTGCCCCTCAGGCGATCACCGATCCAACGGCGGCCGCCAAAGTCGTCTCCGGAATCAGGACGCGGTCGACCAAGCCCATCTTGTGCACCTGGATGGGAGGACGCACGGTGGGCGAAGGGGTTCAGTTGTTGAACCACGCCGGGCTTCCCACCTACGGGACACCGGAGCAAGCGGTTCAGGCGTTCATGCACATGGTTACCTACGCTCGCAACCGTGAAGTACTCTACGAAACGCCACTAGATATCAACGTGGCGGTGACCCCGGATCGCCGAGATCATGAGGCCCGCTTTCGCGAGCACGTGGAAAGAGGGCAAGAGACTCTCTCGGAAGCCGTATCCAAGGAGTTGCTGGAGTCTTACGGCCTCCCGGTTACCAAACCGCGCTTCGCCGCATCCGCCGAGCAAGCGGTTGCGGTCGCGCGCCAGCTCGGCTATCCGGTGGTGATGAAGGTTCAGTCCCCGCACATCACCCACAAGACCGACGTGGGTGGCGTCGTACTGAACCTCCGCGAAGACCGGGAGGTGATGGACGCCTTCCAGGGCGTGGTGGCTCGCGCCAGGGAATCGCGTCCCGAGGCAACCGTGGAAGGGGTGACGATCCAGCCCATGATCACAAGGGCGGACGGCTTCGAGATGATCCTGGGCAGCAAGAAAGATCCCACCTTTGGCTCCGCCATCCTGGTGGGTATGGGCGGCGTGGCCGCGGAAGTCTTCCGAGATCGGGCCCTCGGCCTGCCGCCTCTGAACGAGCGCTTGGCCACCCATATGGTGGAGGCCCTCAAATCGTGGCCGCTCCTCACCGGTCACCGGGGCCGCCCTCGCGTCAACCTGGAGAAGCTGATCGAGATCCTCATTCGATTCTCCTATCTGGTGGCGGACCTGCCTCAGATCAAGGAGATCGACGTGAATCCACTGCTCGTCACACCCCGAGACGTGATGGCGCTGGACGCGCGGGTGATCCTGGATGGCGACGCGGTGCGGAAGCCGGTGAAACCTTACTCCCACCTCGTCATCCGGCCTTACCCCGAGCAATACGTGCAGGCCCGCACGCTCCCCGATGGCACCCGTGCGCTGCTCCGCCCCATCCGGCCGGAAGACGAGCCTCTGTGGCACGAGCTACTCGCCAGTTGCTCTCGTGCCTCTCTTTTCCAGCGCTTTCAGTACGTCTTCACCCGGACCCACGAAATGGCGGCTCGGTTCTGCTTCATTGACTACGATCGGGAGATGGCGATCGTTGCCGAGATCGAAGAGGGGGGCCGGCGCAAGCTGGTGGGCGTCGGCCGATTGGTCTCCAATTTCGACCGCGAGACCGCGGAGTACGCGGTGCTGGTCACCGACGCCTGGCAAGGGAGGGGCCTGGGGAGCTTGCTCACCGACTATTGTCTGGAGATCGCGAAGGACTGGGGCGCAAAGCGCGTGGTCGCCGTGACCACCCCGGACAACGTTAGGATGCTGGAGGTCTTCAAGAAACGAGACTTCGAGATGAAGACAAACCTGGACGACAAGATCGTCGAGGTCACCAAGGACTTGTTCCACGAGTCGCGAGCGGGCTCACGCACAACGAGCGAGTAAGATCTTCCACATGCCCCTCTTCGCCGCCGACTTCGTACTGCTGCATCCGCCGAGTGTCTACGACTTCCGCCGCAACGAGTTCATGTTCGGGCCGACGAGCGACCTCATACCCTCCACGCCGGTTTTCGAGATGTATCCGATGGGACTCACGACCATCGCCGATTATCTCGAGAAGGAAGGATTCAACGTCGAGATCGTCAACGTCGCCCATCGCATGGTGATCGATCCCGAGTACGACGTAGAGAGGGAGATCGCCAAGCTGAAACCCGCGCTCTTCGGCATCGACCTGCATTGGCTTCCCCACGCCCACGGCGCGATCGAGCTAGCCAAGATCGCAAAGAGGTATCACCCC
>DATDRI010000178.1:0-4193 GCA_035291825.1 Vicinamibacteria bacterium
AGACCTGACCCACAGGCTCAGTTGAACGTCACGGTGTGGCTGTGAACGCCCTGGACTTGGGAAACGGTGGAAGTCTTCACCACTCGCTGCCCGTTGCCAATCTGCATGAGCTCTGCACCGCTCAGGTCGATGGTGTGCGAATGGTCCGAAGTTCCTCTGATGTCCAACGCTATGTTATTAGCCGCGCTTACTTGAGCGTTGGTCACAAAGGCGACATGACTGTGGTTGGCGGATATGGTTCCGTTGACGCCGCCGCCACCGCTCGGGGGAGGCGTGGGGTCGGTGGGCGAGCTATAGCCCGAGCTGCAGCCGGTGATGGTGATAACGACACCGCTCAAAAGGGCCAGCACGGATTCGCGCGTGAACTCTCGCCTGGTGAGGAATTCGTCAGCCATTTTGGTATCTCCTTGGATGATCGCCATGATTCGTTGGTAGACGTGCAAGGAAGATGCCAGAGGAGAGCCTCCCAAAGCCGTAAGAACCCCTCTCGACGAGTTGGGGGCTTACGATTTACGTAATTGACTTACTTTTTTTGAAAAGGGGTCTCGCTGGCCGCGTGGGGAGGCGTCCGGCAGTAACCCCTATCGCCCGTTAGGATGAAGGAAGGGTCTTCTCATGTTCCGCGATGGAGCTTTCTTGCTCCAGCAAGAAGTCGAGCTCGTCTTTGCCGTTGAGGAGGCAGAAGCGCGCGAACGCATCGATGGGAAAGGTGACCTCTTTGCCGTTTGGGAGTCTCAGCGTCTGCGCTTCCAGATCGATGGCCACCTCTATTCCGGGCTCGGCGAGGAGAGCTCGATGCGTTTCCTCATCCACTACCACGGTCAGGAGTCCGTTCTTGAGCGCGTTGCTCCGGAAAATATCTGCGAATCGGGTACTCACTACGGCACGAAATCCGTAGTCCAACAGGGCCCATGGGGCGTGCTCGCGGGAAGAACCGCAACCGAAGTTGTCCCCAGCCACCAACACTTCGGCCCCTCGAGTGTCTTTCTGGTTGAGAACGAAGTCGGGCCGAGGATTTCCTTCCTTGTCGTACCGCCAATCGGCAAAGAGCCGTTGGCCGAGCCCGTGGCGCGTGGTGACGGTCAGGAATCGCGCCGGAATAATCTGATCCGTATCGACGTTCGCGTTCGGTAGAACCACGGTTGTCGATTCCACCACACGGATCGGCTTCATGATCTGCCCAGGATCTCGCGGGCGTCGGTTATGCGACCGGTGACCGCGGTGGCGGCCGCGGTCAGTGGACTCGCCAGGAAAGTTCGCCCCCCACTACCCTGGCGTCCTTCGAAGTTGCGGTTGCTGGTGCTGACTGCGTACTGGCCCGGCTCCAGCCGATCCCCGTTCATGGCAATGCACATCGAGCAGCCGGGCTCGCGCCACTCCGCCCCCGCCTCCCGGAAGATCCGGTCCAACCCCTCCGTCTCGGCTTGCTTCTTGACTTGCTGAGACCCGGAGACCACCAGCACCCGTACTCCCGAGGCGACCTTTCGGCCCTTGAAGACGTTCGCCGCCAATCGCAGGTCGCTGATGCGAGCGTTGGTGCAGCTTCCGATGAAAACCACGTCGACCGGATGACCGAGCAGTGGCTGTCCAGGCTTTAGGCCCATGTACTGAAGCGCTTTCTCCATGGCCGGCTCTCGTTCCGTGTCCGGGAGCGGAGAGCCAATGGGAATCGCCATGCCGGGGTTGGTGCCGTAGGTAATCATGGGCTCCAATGTGGAGACTTCGAGACTCACCTCGCGATCGTAGAGGCTTTCGGAGTCGCTGGGCAGCCGACGCCAGCGGGCCAAGGCCTCGTCCCAGGCGGGCCCTTGGGGAGCCAGAGGACGAGCGGCCAAGTACTCGAAGGTGACGTCGTCGGGAGCCATCATGCCGGCACGCGCCCCCGCCTCGATCGACATGTTGCAAACCGTCATCCGCTCTTCCATGGAGAGGGAGCGCACGCAGGAGCCTCGGTACTCGAGCACGTGTCCGGTTCCGCCGTGCACGCCGATCTTCGCGATGACGGCGAGAATCAAGTCCTTGGCGGTGACACCGACCGGTAGCGTCCCGTTCAGGCGAATGGCGAACGTTTGCGGCTTTCGCTGGAGTAGGCATTGGCTGGCCAGAACGTGCCCCACCTCGGTCGTACCGATTCCGAAGGCGAGGGCGCCAAAGGCCCCGTGGGTGCTGGTATGGCTATCCCCACAAACAATGGTCATGCCGGGCTGGGTAAGCCCCAGCTCCGGACCGATGACGTGCACGATACCCTGTCGGTCGCTCCCCAGAGGGTAGAGGCGGATGCCGAACTCCTGGCAGTTGCGCTCCAGCTGTCGGACCTGGGACTCTGCCTGCCGGTCGAGGAAGACAATCCGCCCGTCGGCTCCGGGAGGAGAAGTCGGCGTCGAGTGGTCCATGGTGGCCACGGTTCTTTCTGGACGCCGCACCCGCAAGTCCCGCTGGCGCAGCACGTCGAATGCTTGCGGGGAGGTAACTTCGTGGACTAGGTGAACGTCGACGTAGAGAAGGGCGGGAGTGTCCTGGTTTTCCGGCCGGACGAGGTGAGCGTTCCAGACTTTCTCGAATAGCGTACGGGAGCCCGTGGCCTTGGCCTTGCTAGGTTTTTCGTCTCCCTTCCCCGTGCTAGCGGCTGACAACATCGGCGAGCTCTGAGCTACGAGAGGACTCGATGGCAATGCGATTGATGACTTTGAGCAACGCGTGCGCGCTGGCCTCGAGAATGTCCTCGCTCACCGCCCGGCCGCGGTGACGTCGCCCGCGGTGCTCGACCTCGATGGTGACCTCACCCTGGGTGTCGGCTCCCGCACCCACACTGCGGATCTGATAATCCTGAAGTTGCGTTTGGATGCCGGTGACGCGTTCGATAGCCTTGAAGACGGCATCCACCGGACCCCTTCCGCAGGCGGCTTCGTGGCGCTTGCCGCCCGTCGAATGTTCCAGGTAAACGGTGGCGGTGGAGAGGCCGGCGGTCCCCGTGCTCACGTGCAGGTCGCGGATATCCCAAGTCGCCACGATGTCTTCTATGCGGTCCTGGATGAGTGCCTCGAGGTCCGCATCATGGATCTCCTTCTTCTTGTCTGCCAGCTTCTTGAACTCCTCGAACACCGCCTTGAGCTCCGCGTCCTCCAAATGGTAGCCCATTTCGGCGAGACGCTCCCGGAGAGCGTGGCGTCCACTGTGCTTTCCGAGCACCAGGTTACTCTTGCTGAACCCCACGTCCTCCGGCTTCATGATCTCGTAGGTCAGTCTGTTCTGGATGACGCCGTGCTGGTGAATCCCAGCCTCGTGAGCGAAGGCGTTCTGCCCCACGATGGCCTTGTTGCGCTGCACGTGAATACCGGTCACCTGAGACACCAAGCGACTGGTGGGGTAGAGACGCTGGGTGGCGATTCCGGTCGAAAGTCCAAAGTAATCCCGCCGGGTACGGAGGGCCATGACCAGCTCCTCCAGGGAACAATTGCCGGCGCGCTCCCCGATACCGTTGATGGTGCATTCCACCTGGCGCGCTCCCTCTCTAACCGCGGCAAGGCTGTTGGCGACCGCCAGACCGAGGTCGTTGTGGCAGTGAACGCTAATCACCGCTCGCTCGATGTTGCTGACACGCTGCTTGAGATGGCGGATGAGAGCAGAGAACTGCTCAGGCATCGCATAACCAACGGTGTCGGGTATGTTGATGGTGGTGGCTCCGGAATCGATGACCTTCTCCACCACCTCAGAGAGAAAATCCGGCTCGGTGCGTGATGCGTCTTCGGGAGAGAACTCCACATCGTCACAATACTCGCGTGCCCTCTGGACCCCTTCCACGGCGCGCCGCACGATCTCTTCCTTCGCCATCTGCAACTTGAACTCGCGGTGGATGGCGCTGGTGGCCAGGAATACGTGGATACGGCGCCGCGGCGCCTCGCGCAATGCTTCCCAGGCGCGGTCGATGTCCTTCTGATTACAGCGGGCGAGTCCCGCCACCACCGGACCCTCTACTTGGCGTGCGATCTCTCGAACCGCCTCGAAATCTCCCGGTGAAGCGATCGGAAATCCCCCCTCGATGACGTCGACGCCGAGGTCACGAAGGGCACGGGCGACTAGGAGCTTCTCTTCGAGGTTCATACTGGCGCCTGGGGACTGCTCGCCGTCCCGCAGCGTGGTATCGAAAATGGTCACTCGATCCGAAGCTTGGTCTCCCATACTGCCTCTCCTCT
>DATDRI010000179.1:0-3502 GCA_035291825.1 Vicinamibacteria bacterium
CAGGGAGTCCAGCTTCGCGAGCTTTTCATCACGCCCCAGGGACTTGCCTTCATGGATCTGTCACAGGAGCTCATCTCGAATCACATCGGCGGCTCCAGCGCCGAGGAGCTCACCGTGTACAGCCTCTCCAACACGCTGATCGCCAACTTTCCGGCGGTCAAGAGGGTTCAGTTCCTGGTGGAAGGACGCGAGGTCCCCACCTTGGCGGGTCATCTGGACCTTACCCTGTCGTATGGGCGCGGGCCGCGGCGCCTGGAACAGGAATCAACGTCCGGTCCCTGAGAAAGATGAAGCGGATAGACGGCCGGCGCGCCGATGAGATGCGCCCTGTCTCCATCAGCCCGCATTACCTCCGCTACGCGGAGGGTTCGGCGCTCATTCAAGTAGGTGAGACCAAAGTCATCTGCTCGGCGACCCTGGAGGAGAAGGTCCCCTCCTTCCTCAAGGGATCGGGCAAAGGCTGGATCACTTCCGAGTACGGCATGCTGCCCCGCTCGTCGGCGCAGCGGATCTCCCGGGAATCGAGCCGCGGAAGGGTCTCGGGACGTACCCAGGAGATCCAGCGTCTGATCGGACGCTCGCTGCGGGCGGTCGTCGATCTCAAGCGATTGGGAGAGAGGACGATCTGGATCGATTGCGACGTGATCCAGGCCGATGGTGGGACACGAACCGCATCGATCTCGGGAGCCTTCGTGGCCCTCGCCTTGGCGCTCGGCAAGGCGGTCGAACAAGGTACGCTGAAGGTCTTTCCGGCCCGGGACTTCGTTGCCGCGACCAGCGTCGGGATCGTAGAGGGAGACATGCTGCTCGACCTCAACTATCACGAGGACTCTCGTGCAGAGGTCGACATGAACGTGGTGAAGACAGGTGCGGGTCGTTTCGTCGAGATCCAGGGTACGGCGGAATCCGAACCATTCGTTCAAGAGCAGCTTACCGAGCTTCTCGAAGCCGGACAGAAGGGCGTCTCGGAAATGGTGCGGCATCAGAGTGAAGTGCTGGGACCTCTCCGCTTCCTCCCGCCCGCCATCCCAGAATCCTGAAAGCCCCGAGAGACTGAAGAGGCGGCGAGCCCCGTTGAAGCTTCTCCTCGCCACGCGGAATCCTGGAAAGATCCGCGAGCAAACTCATGCCCTGGCGGCTTGTGGAGTCGAGGTGGTTGGCCTAGAGGGCTGGCCGGACCTTCCTCCGCCGGAGGAATCCGGCCCCACGTTTCTGGACAATGCGATCATCAAGGCGCTCTACTACCATCGCGCCACGGATCTCCCGGCACTCGGGGAAGACTCCGGGCTCGAGGTCGACGCCCTGGGGGGAGAACCGGGCCTCTACTCCTCCCGTTGGATGGGAGAGGAGACGCCCTACGAGATCAAGAACGCCAAGATCATCGAGGCACTTAAAGGTCTCCCTCTCGACAGGCGAAAGGCACGTTTCGTGAGTACCGCGGCCATCGCCCAGGGTGGGCGGCTTGTGTTCAAGACCGTCGAAACTTGTGACGGTTTGATCGCCGAGGCCCCCCGCGGAGCGGGCGGCTTCGGCTACGACCCGATTTTCTTCTACCCTCCCATCGGGAAGTGTTTCGCCGAGCTCCCTCTCGCCGAGAAACGCCGCTACGATCATCGCGGGAAGGCCATGGCTCGCGTTTGCGAGTTCCTTGACCGATCCCGAGAAGGCGCTCTATAATGAAGCGTTTGCGCGGGGCGTAGCGCAGCCTGGTTAGCGCGCCTGCCTTGGGAGCAGGAGGTCGGAGGTTCGAATCCTCTCGCCCCGACCACCCAAAGTGGGCCAAGCGGGAAGCCAGGCACTGAGCAGTGTGCATTGCGCCTGTAGCTCAGGTGGATAGAGCAGCGGCCTTCTAAGCCGCGGGTCAGGGGTTCGAATCCTCTCAGGCGCGCCAGTTCCCGCCGGCGAGTTTGCGGTGAGTGTAGCTCAGCTTGGTAGAGCACCGGATTGTGGCTCCGGTGGTCGCGGGTTCGAACCCCGTCACTCACCCCACCCCCCGAACCCGAGTGTCCACCACTTGCTCGATCTTGACGGTGCGGCGTATAGTTGGCGCACGGTGCGCCCGTAGCTCAGCTGGATAGAGCGCCAGACTTCGAATCTGTAGGTCGTAGGTTCGACTCCTACCGGGCGTGCCATTTTATTTTGGGGGCACGCCCGGTAGATAGGTCGAGACTCCGATACATCTAGCCGGCTGTAGACCCCTCTCCTTTGCCACCGTCTTTGCCGCACCAACGCCTTTCTCTCCTACCTATCTCCCTGATTTCCTGCAGGTTTCAAGGTTCGTGACAGTTTCCGAGAAACAAATCGAGCTTCCCTACATAGGTTATTGAGTAGCGGGCTCGTGCGGTCACCTCGTGCGTCTACGAGGTCGGGGTCGTAATAGTCCGCCGGCTCGTGCCCCGACGCGCGGGCCCGCTACAAGTTAGAGGGAGGAGGATGCTCCATGCCTGGTTCTAGGCCGAACTGGACCGTCGCGGTACACCTGGCGGGCGGAAAGAGCCTGACCGAACAAATGGTACGAGCTCTTCAAGAAATGAGGGACGAAGCTAACTCGGAGGAGAATCGATTCCGCATCATCGCCCAGTTCGAGCCGCAAGGGAAGCTGCCTCGAGCCTTCGTCTTCGACTTCGACGACGCCCCATCCCACTTCGCTCTGCCGTTTACGCCCGTCCCTCGCCGGGCTCTCATGCGTCCCGCACTGGCAAGCTACGAGTACGTGCTCGACACGTCCCAGACAAATCCCGAGCAATTGTCATCGACCCAACTGCTGGCGAGATTCGTCGAGACCGGCAAGTCGGCGAGTGCCGGAGGGCCCTTCCTGCTGGTCATCTCCGGCCATGGGAACGGGGCGGTGGGTCCTTTTCTAGCGCACCGCGATCCGGGCGCGGAGCTCAGCCTCATGGACCTACCTGCTGTCTTCGACTCCGCCGGTATCTCTCCCCAAGACAAGATCGACATCCTCGGCCTCGACTGCTGCGCCATGAGCATGATCGAGGTGGGCTTCGAGCTTTCGCCCTACGCGCGATTCCTCGTCGCTTCGGAGGGCGACATTTCGAACCATGGGTGGCCCTACCGCCAGATTCTCGGCGCCATAGACGAGATGGCCCCCGCCGAGGCGGCGAGCGAGATCGTCCGTCAATTCGTGCGTTTCTACTTCGACTACAGCTTGCTCGGTGTCTCCTCCCACTGCGCGGCTTGTGACTTGCAGAAAATGAACGACCTCGCGGATCCGGTGCGCCGCCTCGCCGAGACCCTCACCCGTCGGATCGAGGACCCGGAGGTGTGGCAGCCCGTCGTCCTAGCCCATTGGGAAGCACAGTCTTACAAGGACGAAGAGTACGTGGACCTCTCCGATTTCTGTGACCGCCTGTGCCGGTACCTACCGGACTGGGAGATACAAGGCTGTTGCGCCGACGTGATCAGCGGCGTGGCCGAGGTTGTGAAGGATAGCTACGTCACCGGAGCCACTTACCAATACTCAACAGGCCTTTCCGTTTATTTCCCC
>DATDRI010000180.1:0-15652 GCA_035291825.1 Vicinamibacteria bacterium
GGTAATAGGCAAGCTTCTTCTGTCGGAGACTCAGTTTTTCGAAGCCCTCCGCTTCCACACCCAAGATGAGCCAGTCCCGTCCGTCCTTTCCCAGACGCTCCAGCTCTCCGATCATCCTCTTCTCCGCCACGACCTCTGCGCGACCTCCTGTTATCAAGCTTCCCAGTAGCGTTGCCAGACATGCCAGCCGCTTCGCATTCATCGAGGAGATTCCTCCTGCAGCCATTCTGCCACGCGTCCCGCCCACCGCGATAGATCGCGGGCGGAGTAGCTGCCTCCGTACCCGCCGAAGGTGCCGTGAAACTGAATATAGACGAAGGGAGCCGTCACCCAAAGCGGGCAGGCGAGCCCCACCATCTAATCGACCAACCTCAGGAACTCTTTTTCGGAAAGCACCTTCACGCCGTGCTGGCGCGCTTCCTCCAGCTTCGATCCCGGAGCGTCTCCCACCACCACGAAACTCGTTTGCTTGCTCACCGAGGAGGTGACACGCCCACCCCGTTCCTCGACCATTCGCTTGGCTTCATCGCGACTCATGTGAGCCAAGGCGCCGGTGAACACGATCTTCATCCCCGCCAGGGACGCCGGCTTGTCACCTCGCGCCCACCGCGGCTCCACCCCGGCCCTTATCAGCTTCCCCATGACGCGGCGATTGCCTTCGTCTCGGAAGAAGGTCGTCACCGCCCGCGCCACCTCCTGTCCCACCTCGTGGACGGCGGTCAGTTCGTCTTCTTCGGCCTTCATCACCGCCTCCAAGCTCCCGAAATGCTGAGCCAGCACCTTCGCCACATGCTGTCCCACGTTGGGGATCCCTAGAGCGTAAAGGAAGCGATCCAGGGTGGTTCGCTTGCTCGCTTCGATGGCGCGCAACAGGTTGTCGACCGACTTGTCGGCGAAACCCTGGAGACCCAGGAGATCCCGCTTCTTCAGATGATAGAGGTCGGCCACGTCCTTGACGATGCCTCGATCCACGAGCTGCCAAACCGTCTTCTCCCCCAGGTGCTCGATCTCCATGGCTCCCCGGCTGGCGAAGTGCTCGATCCCGCCCATCTGCTGGGCGGGGCAAACCAAACCACCCGAGCACATGTGATAGGCGCCCTGTCGCACCACCGGAGAGCCACAGGCCGGGCAGCTATCAGGCATCACGAACCGTTTGGATCCGGGCTTCCTCTTCTCGCGGAGAACCTCCACCACCTCCGGTATGACGTCCCCCGCCCTTCGCACCCGGACGGTGTCCCCGACCCGGACGTCCTTACGGTCCACCTCGTCTTGATTGTGCAAGGTGGCGCGGCTCACCGTTACCCCACCCACGTCCACCGGCCGCAGGAGTGCCACCGGGGTGAGCTTGCCGGTGCGTCCCACCTGCACCACGATGTCCATCACTTCGGTCACTTCCTGTCGCGGCGAGAACTTGAAGGCAACCGCCCAGCGAGGGCTCCGCGATCGCTCTCCCAGCTCTAACTGTTGGCGGCGACGGTTGACCTTGATGACGATGCCGTCGATCTCGTAGTCCAGGGAATCCCTTTTCGCCTCCCGCTCGTCATGGTAGGAGATCGCTTCCTCGATACCGCGGCACAGGCGCACCGCGGGGTCGACACGAAAACCCCAGGCAGCTAACGTCTCCAGGACTTCCTTCTGCGAATCGGGTCGCACCCGATCGGCGTACATGATCTCGTAGGCGAAAATGTCGAGCGGCCGCTCGGCGGTGACGCGAGGATCCAACTGGCGAAGCGAGCCGGCGGCGGCGTTCCGGGGATTGGCGAAGAGCTCTTTGCCGGCTTCCGCCATGCGCCGATTGAGCGCCTCGAATTCCAGGAGACGAAGGATCGCCTCGGCTCGAATCGCAACCGTACCCGGGGCGGGGCGCTCGTCGGTACGGAGCCTCAGCGGAAGGCTCCGGATGGTCTTCAGGTTCTGCGAAATGTCCTCGCCTACCGTTCCATCTCCTCTGGTGGAACCGCGCTCGAATCTCCCATCGACGTAGACCAGCTCCACCGACAGTCCGTCGAACTTGGGCTCGGCCAGATACTCGACCTCGGTCGCCCCCAATCCCTTCCGGACGCGCTTGTCGAACTCCGTAACTTCGCTCTCCTCCATGGCAGACTCGAGCGAGAGCATGGGCGCCAGGTGCTCGACCTCACCGAATCCCTCCTGCACCGACCCTGGCACCCTCTGCGAGGGGGAGTCGGAGGTAATGAGCTCCGGGTGTTGGCGCTCGAGTGCCAGGAGCTCCCTCATGAGCTCGTCGTAGCGCGCGTCGGAAATCTCGGGGGCGCTCTTGACGTAGTACAAATAGTCGTGACGCCGGATTTCCCGACGGAGCTCTTCAATTCGCTTCGCGGCTCGATCCTTCGTCACTGGGTGCATCGTCTTCCGGCCTTCGCCGCCTTTCCAGTCCCAGCCATTGAGAGAACTGCTTCTTCAATCTCTCCGCTTTCCTCCAGGGTCCGGGATGGCGCCGCTTCAGTTTCTCGAGGACGGTCCGAACCCGCCGGCTCTCGGTTCCCAAGATGGCCAGACCGAGAAAGAGAAAGAGAATCCCCTGCAAAATCGGAAGGAAAAGACCGATGAAGCCGAGCACCATGAGGGAGAGGCCGACGACGACTTTGGTCATCCTCCATAAGGGGTGAGCGGACCTTACAGATGGCAAGGTCATTCTCTTGCGGTTCTCTGCCCACCGAGCAGGCGCTGTGCCTTCTCCACCACCCGGCGCTCATTGGCGAACGCCAACTTCCCAATTGCTTCCGAAATGGGAAACCATCTCGCCTCGTCGACCTCGTGATCGTGGAGAGAAGTGTCTCCTCCGGTGTGACGCATCAAGAAAAAGTACACCAATTTGTGATGGCGCACCGAATGACCCTCCGGCTCTTTCCAAACGAACCAATAGTCGATCTTGTCCAGTTGTTCCCCAACCTCGCCTTCCAGACCGGTCTCCTCCCTGACCTCACGCCTGGCGGCGCGCGCTAGTGGCTCACCCTTTTCCACCAGGCCTTTGGGCAGCTGCCAACGCGTGCCACCCTGGGTCGAGATGAGACAGACCTGAGGAGACAAGCTGGGGTCCGTGCCGTTTCTATAGATGACACCGCCCGCCGAGGTCTCGAGCTTCACTTTCGTCGCGTCAGGCTTGGAGCGGGCCATGGTGGAGGCTCAGTGTCCCGGAGGCCTGAGCTCCGCTCGGGCCATCAGGCCGCGGCTCGCCGCCATTCCGACCAGGGCAGCCACACCGGCCAAGGGGCCGAATCGGTAGAGGAGAAAGCCAAGGACCAGGGCGAATGCCACCAACCGCACTAACATTCCCGGAAGGCTTCGCCGCTCCAGCGCCGCGCCGTGGGACGAGGCAGGGCCGGTGGCACGCCGCACCCAGGCGAAGTAGAGATAGCCCAGCAACATCCCCAGGGCGGTGAAGGCAAGAAAGTGCATGATTCATCTTATCCGCGCCGGCCGCGTCACGCGAGCAGCGACGATTCGTCAGGAAGAGCGTCCGTTTCTCACTTCCCGGATCGAAAATGGGGAAGCGTAACGTCGAGCATGGTGCGGAGGCCGGGTTTCAAGCCCTCTATTCCGCGGGCCATGGTGAGCAACATCCCAACGGTTGCTTCGTCCCCCGCCAGCCCTCCCTCCAGTCGGATGTCGAGCGGTGGCTTGCCGCGGATTACGATACGGTCGTAAGGGTTCTTGGCACCCACGAATATCTGCAGATCGAGCTGGAGGGCCTGCTTGCCCCCCCGGAAGCCTCGACAAACATGGTGAAGACCGCTTACCTGCCGAGCCTTGACGGTGAGGTGTGGCGTACGGATCGACTTCTTGGCGATCAACGGAGTGAGCTTTTCGGTGACCCGACCGAGCTCCCAGCCGATTCCTGCTGCCACGAGATAAAGAGATTCCACGAGTCCGACGTGACCCAGCCGCCTGTTTCTGACTTCAGCCCGGAACTCGGCGAGGGTCAACCCCGCCCCTACTTTCTTCAGAAGCGTCACACGCCGCAACGCTGCGTCGACCACTCGCTCGACCAGAATGGAGCTGACATCCTGGCACGGCGAGGTCGAGGCGAGGGCCAGGGTGTCCATCACGAATCCCGGATTCACCCCCGTCCCCAGGACGACCGCTCCCTTGGAGCGGGCTAGGGCATCGATCTCTCGCGTCAATCTCGGCTGCCGCACGGAAGGAAAAACGAGCTCCTCACAGGTGCTCACCACGTTCGCCCTCGCCTCCAGACAGTCCTTGATCTGAGGCAGCACATCCTCCAGATGCGATTGGGTCGAGTGAAGGACCACGTCGGGTTGGCCGACGGCCAGGATTTCCTGCGCCCGATGGGAGACGCGAACCCCGCTCGGACGTCGAAGGCCCGCCAGATCGGCTACGTCGCGCTGCTGCAGGGCGGGATCGATGTCGATGGCGCCGACCAACTCCAGGTCGGGGCGGGCGAGAACCGCACGGATAGCGGCGAGCCCAATCGGACCGACCCCGTATTGCACAACTCGCAGTGTCTTGGGAGAGGTCTTCAACGCGAACCTTCTTTGGCTTTAACGCGAAATGAGGAACAGCGACCCCAATGCGGCCCCGGTGGAAACTCCCGCGTTTCTCATATACCACTCCAGCCGCGAAAGTCCATTTTCGCCTTGGAATCTCGACAATACCTGGTCACTGCACATAGGTTCACCGAGATTCGACCGGTCGGTAGGTTTTTGTCCGGATTACGGGTTACCATGGTCGCCTCACGCAGCCCGGCGACCGAGGCTCCGCCCCTGGCAGGAACGATGGTGACGACCAACAGGCTGAGAGTGCCTACCCCAAGCTGGGCTCTCCTTTTGTTTCTCACTACTCTGATATTGAACACGGTCATCAACAGCCTGCTGCTCGTCAAGCAACCCGATCTGGGAATCCTATTCGGCGAGCTACTGGCCATCCTGGTCCCTACCGTCCTGGCGGTGGTGGCCCTGCGAGCGGACGTGCGAACGACCCTTCGCCTGCGGCTCCCGTCCGCTGCCGATTGTCTCCTGGCGGTGCCCCTGGCGGTGTCTCTCGCCGTCCTCAACGATCAGCTGTCGAATCTGACCAGCCTGGTTTTCCCCATACCGGAAGCACTACGACAGGAGATCGCCAGACTGCTCGAGGCGGAAACCGCGTACCAGTGGATGGTACGGATCCTGGGACTAGCGGTGGGAGCCGCCGTCTCCGAGGAGCTCCTCTTTCGCGGCTTCATGCAGACGAGCCTGGAAGGCAGCCCCCTCGGTCGTACCGGCGCCATTCTTCTTACTTCCTTCTTGTTTGCGGCGATGCACTTCATACCGCAGGGCATTGCGAGCTACACGCTGGCGGGGGTGGTATTGGGAATCACCGCCATGGCAACGGAAAGCATTCTGATACCGATCCTGATCCACGGGCTGAACAACGCCTCGGCGCTCGTGCTGCTCAACGTCGCTGGGCTAGAGAGTCTCGGCCAGCCGGTCTGGATCCCTCCCCAAATCCTCATCCCGGCGGTTCTCATTTTTGCCATCACCCTGACCTACTATGTGAAACGAGCCTCGGAACACGAATCGGCGGCGCCAGCCCCGGCTCCTCCCTCCCCTCAGGGTCCTCCTCCGGAGCGTTTCGTTTCCACCCCTCCCCTCGCTCCGGTCTTAAAGCGGAAGACTCTCGGCTGGCTGGCGGTCGGCTGCGCCGCCATCGGTGGCGCCCTGGTCGTGTTCGGTCTCTTTTTCGTTTCCCTTCTCTACTCACCCGAAGTCAGGCGCCAACCCATCCACGACATACAGGGCGTCTTGCTGGACGCGCTCCCCCCCTCGCAGACACGACTGGCATCGCGCATCAACCAGGAGTTCGATGCTCTCATGGACGTAAACGAGTCCGGACGGATAAGCCTGTCGCAGTTCCTGAGACTCATGTGGGTTTACGGCGAGGCGCGATCCGATGGAATCATCAGCGAGGAGGAAATCGAGGCCATTCTCTCCCAGGTTAGGCTCATCACTCGAGCCGACTCAGAGGTGCGCCATCTTTGATCCAGCCACGGCGCCACCCCGTCAGAAGCTATGCCGGAGCCGCAAGCGCTCGCTCAAGAGCCTCGATGACGTCTCGCACGGTGTAGTTGATCTGAACCGGCACGCCCTCGTAGACATTTCCCCAGAAGGGCTCGCCGAGGACTCGCAGATGCCGGTCGAGTAACCAGATGGTGGGTGTTCCGTAGCGTTGCCCGTCCTGGTACCACTTGAAGCGTCCCTGCCATGGATAAACGGAACCGTAGGCCGGCACGTGCCGGTGCTCATTAGCATTGTCCAGCAGCCGAAAACGCGGATCGTAGAAGAGCGTATCGAAGGGAATCGTCCCGTCTTCTTTGAGCACCTCGGTCTTCTCCACCAGCTCCCTCACCGCGTTTTGATATGCCGCCCTGTCTTCCGATTCGACCAGGAATACGTCTTCTTGGTAACCGTAAGTGTTTCCGCTGTAAACGGGTGGCGTCGCCACCGGAACGAACGTCACTCCTCTATCCGCATAGTTGAAATAGACCGTCCGATGAATGGCGAGGTCGTCGGAGCTGTCCACGCACCACAGCTGCCCTCGTTTGTCGGCCGGCTTTTTCGCGTGGGCGCCCCCGAAAATCACCAGGCAAAGAACCTTGCTGTACTCCTCGACTCGATCCGCCAGGGTGACCGATTGTAGCCGGTGATCGAGAAAAAACACGGAGGGATCCACTTGTTCGCCGGGGCGGTAGCAAAGGGGTCTCGCCGGCTGCCGAGAAAATGGGAAGAGGGGCGCCGCCGCCAGCAAGCCGGCGGCAGCGGTCGCGCCTATCAAAAACTCTCTCCGATCCATCATTTTTTCACCGCCTCACGAACGGTGGGGAAACGGGAGACCATGAAGATGGGCAAGATGAGAACCAGGAACGAAATAAAGATGATGCCCGCGCCGAGAAGCGGGCGGCGAGGTTCCGGAACGGGTCCGGTCGAGAGCACCTCTGGCCAGCACAAGAAGATACCCGCCAATAACAAGTGCGCAAAGAAATTCAGGTAAGCCGCCATGCCCAAGCTTCTCTTCGCCGGCGCGGTGCCCGCCGCCACCAGGGCCGGCCACTCGAACGCCGTGGAAAAGACCAGGCTAGCGGCAAGAGCCGGCCACGGAACTCCCAGGCTAATCAGGGGAAAACCCATGCCGGCTAGCTGGGAGGATGCATTGCCCGCCAGCGCGCTCCGGTAGGGACGGACTCCCCCCAGGAATCTCAATAAGGATCCCTTGAGTGGGAGGAAGACGAGGGTGAATAGGGCCGCCCGCACGAAGAGATCGATGGAAGGAGACCGCGTGAGAAAACGGAAAAGGGAGACGATGACAGCTCCCAAGACCACCGCCAGGGCCACCCACCGGGAGGTGCTCACGATTTTTCCCCGAGCTCGCGTGCCAGCAGGTCATCCACGGTTTCGGCGGCCCTCACCACCCGGAACGCCTCTCCTTCCACCAAGACTTCCGCCGGTCGCGGCCGCAGGTTGTAGTTCGAGCTCATGACATAGCCATAAGCACCGGTGTCCAATATGGCCAAGAGGTCTCCTGGGTGCGGATCGGTGAGCATACGATCGCGACCGAACGTATCGGAGGACTCGCACACTGCGCCCACGATATCTACCTTTTCTCTTTCTCCTTCCCGCTTCACCACGGGAACGATGCGGTGATAGGCATCGTACAGAGCCGGCCGTAACAAGTCGTTCATGCCCGCATCGACGACCACGAACCGGCGACCTTGAACGCCCTTGACGTAGAGGACTCTCACTACCAGGGCGCCGGCCGGCCCGACCAGAGCCCGCCCCGGCTCGATGATGACCCGGGCTCCCGAGCGTGAGAGCCAGGGAAGGACTTCCTGTGCATAGGCCTCGAATTCGGGTGCCGGATCCTCTCGGTAGGCGATCCCCAATCCTCCTCCAATGTCTACGTGGTGGATCGTCAAACCGTACCCCTTCAATTCACCGATCGCTTTTCCCAGCGTGCGGGCGGCTTCCCCGAGTGGGTGAAGAGAGGTGATCTGAGAGCCGATGTGGCTATGTATTCCGCAGAAGTCCAGGTGGGGGAACTCGCGATGCCTATGATAGAGGTCCATCGCCGCTCGCAAATCCAATCCGAACTTCGCCGCCTGAACACCGGTTGCGATATGGGGATGCGTTCCGGCGTCGATGTCGGGGTTGATACGAACGCTCACCCTGGCCCTCCGCCCGTACCGGGCCGCGATCCCGTCGAGCAGAGCCGCTTCTCCCTCGGACTCTAGATGGAACAGGAAGATATCCGCTTGCAAGCCTGCCTCGAGCTCCCACTCGGTCTTACCCACACCGGAGAAGACGACTCTCTCGGGAGGAACGCCCACTCGAAGAGCGAGCGCCAGCTCGGCGCCCGATACGACTTCCGCTCCCGCCCCTTCGTCGAAAAGGAGGCGGAGCAGCGCCGGCTGGGAGTTTGCCTTCAGCGCGTAGCAAATGAGGTGAGGCTGGGCGGAAAAAGCACTATCGAGACGGCGGAACCTGCGAACCACCTCCCGTGAGCTGTATACGTAGAAGGGAGTGGGAACCGATGCGGCGATCCGTTCCAGGGAGCAATCCTCACAGGAAAGCTTTCCTTCACGAGCTCGAAACGCTTGGTCCGACATTTGAAACCCATTCCAATGCCCGCACATTATATGGGCAAGGGGTGGAAATTGCGGCCCCCCGGTGCAACGGGAATGCCGGGTGCTCAGCCGTCCGCGCGGTGAATGAACTTCCTGAGGAGGGTCTGGCCTTCGTTGACGATGACCACTGCCCCGCTGGCGAGGTCTTCATCAAAAAGCGCCAACAGCTTGACGAGCAGGCGACTTATCGAGTCCGAGCTGCCCCGCAATTTCAAGAACACGACGGACGGCCAGGGTCCCGGTTTCGATTCCACCAGTCGGGCGAGCCGGTCATTGCGAGTGAGCACGACTCGATTCTCCAGAGTTGCCAACCTCAGGATCTCCGTGGGAGGAAGATCGCCGGCGCCGATTTCGACGGAATGAACGGCGTCGTGGCCCGCTCGCTTGAGCTTTTTCACCACCAGGAGGGGGAAGAGGGGATCAGCGAGTAGCTTCAATGCATTTCGCGGCGGAGCTCGTCCTGCCGATCGCTCACTTGGATACTCTGACGCTTGCAGACATTCTCGCCAGTGCCTCCGCGAAGAGATCCACTTCCTCGAAAGTATTGTAGTGGACCAGAGAGGCCCGCACCCCTCCCTCGCTCTCCGATAGGCCGAGAGCCCTCATGAGGCGAGGGCAGTGCTGGTGGCCATCGCGAACCGCGATTCCTTGCTGAGCCAGCTGTCGGGAGACCTCGGCCGCTGCCATTCCGTTCAGACTGAAACACAGCGTCGGGGTGCGATAGGCGTCGTAGTCCGGACCATCGATACCGTGGATCTTCAGCGCCGGAATCTCTCCGGCCCGTCTCAAGAGATGCCCGGTCATATCACGCTCGTAGTGGCGAATGGCCTGCATGCCTCGGCGGACATCGCCGCGACGACCAATCGCATCGGCGGGAGCCAGAGGCAGTTCTCTCGAGCGTCGCCCCAGCTCTTCGATGTAGCCAATGGCGGCGTCCATTCCAGCGACATCCTGGTAGCCGTAGGTTCTGGCCCGGGAGTTGTCCGGAGCTTGGTCCGCCACGAAATGCTGTCGAAGGCCGGGGAGGGCGTCCAGCGCCTCCCGCTTGGCCCAAAGGAACCCCATGCGCGGACCGAATATCTTGTAGCCAGAGCAGACCAGAAAGTCACAGCCGAAGAAACGCACGTCCAGCGGGCCATGCGATGCGAAATGGACCGCGTCCACGAACAGATGACCACCCCGGGCATGAATACGCTCCGCCACCGGGATGAGGTCCACGATGGTACCCACGGCATTGGAGGCCTTGGTCACCGCCACCAGTCGGGTCCGATCGCTCAGGATGGTGTCGAGCCTCTCGATGTCGAGACGCGCATCGGCTTCCACCGGCCAGATCTTCACCTCGATGCCGCGGCTTTTGAGGTCCAGCCATGGAGTGATGTTGGCCTGGTGGTCCAGCTCGGTAACCACGATCTCCTCGCCCGCCTTCAAGAGCTCCCCGAAGGCCGTGCTGACGAGACGTATGAATCCCGTGGCGTTGACTCCGAACAGGATCTCCTCCGGTTGGTAAGCGTTGAGGAACACGGCCACGCTCTCCCGAGCGCGCTGGATAGTCTGGCCGAGCTCTTCCCAGGACCCCTTCTGAACTGCCGCGTGCGTGGCCGGACGACCGGACATGGCGTCGGCGACCGAGCGCGGAACCTGGGATCCGGCGGCGTTGTCGAAGAAAACGCGTTCCGGATCGGCCAAGGATGGGAAGTTACCTCGAACGAAATCCAAAGGAAATTCCATGTTGAAATCCTATGTCAACCGTCAGGGGTGCGCCAGCGGCGATTCGGCAAACTATACAAATGCGGCCGAGTATACCACGCCCGGTCAACCGAAAGGCTTTGCGCGGCTTCTCGGTATCTATCCACGCAGAAGGTCGACCAATTGGGCGCTAAACTGCGAGCGCGGCATGACGTTCTCGCATCCCGCGGCCCGCGCCCGTTCTGCGACCTCAGGCTGCGTGTGGCGCAAAAAACCCAGCATGGGAACGTCAGCGGTGTCGGGCTCCGATCGGAGCCTCTTGATCGCCGCGAGCGCCTGCAAGTCCTGGTCACCGAGGTCGAAAACGACCAACTCCGCTCCCGCCCGCGCCTTCTCCAACAGCTCGTCCTCAGTGGAAGCGAACGTCAGATCGACGGAGGCCTGGCGAGCCGCCGACTGCAACTTGGCGACGAAAAACAGATTGTTGACGACAGCCACCACCCGTCGCGACATGGCACACCCCGCTCCGCCTCATTATAATAGTTAACCAAACAACGGGGGCAATTTGCCAATCCACTCCAAGCCTTCAGCTCTTCGGAACGTGTTCGCCGCTGCCGGCGCTCGATTCGCTACGCACCGCGGCCGAGAGGTACCCGCGGAGTTCTCGGGAGTGGACGAAGAGTATCGCAGCGCCCGGGAGTCGGTGGTGGTCGGCGATCGCTCCTATCGCGCGCGGGTCCGGGTCACCGGCAAAGACCGGGTGGGCTTCCTGCACAACATGCTCACCAACGATGTGAAGCAGCTCGTGACGGGAGAAGGCATGCCGGCCGCATTGCTGACCCGCTTGGGCAAGTTGGTGTCCGACCTCATCGTCTACCAGCTAGGCGAGGCCGTCCTGCTGGAGATGGAGCCGGAAGGCCGAGATGCGGTGCTCGAGTCTCTGTCCCGATACATCGTTTCCGAAGACGTCACCCTGACCGACGTCAGTAGTGAGGAGGGCCTCTTTTCCGTGGAGGGGCCGCGCGCGGCGAAGCTACTCGCCGAGCTACTTGAGACCGATAGGGACCAGGATGAGGAGCGCCTGGCCGAGCTGCCGGGGTTCCACTTCATCTCGGCTCGTTTCGGCCAGCGGCCGATCCGCCTGAGCGCCGCCCGCCACGGGCCGGGAGCGGCCTTCGACGTAGCAGTTCCCGTTGAGACCGCCATCGATTTCCTGGAGAGGCTCCTCGAGGTTGGACGGCCTCTCGATCTCCGCCTCGCCGGTTGGCGCGCCCTGGAGATTCGCCGCATCGAAGCGGGCATCCCCTTGCTGGGAACCGACATGGACGCTTCCCACCTCCCTCTGGAGGCCGGTTTGGAGGAAGCCATCAGCTTCACCAAAGGTTGTTACATAGGTCAAGAGTACGTGGTGCGGCTCGCTCATCGCGGACACTTGAATCGCAAGCTGGCCGGAATCGTAATCTCCGGTCGGACGGTCCCGAAACCAGCAGACGAGATTCAAGGAGCCGGGCAAACGGTGGGACGAGTGACCAGCGCCGCTTTCTCCCCGACCTTGGAGCATCCCATCGCCATGGGCTACCTGCAGCGTGATTTCCTGCCGCCCGGCACGGCGCTTTCCATCCTCAGCAACGGAAGCGAGCTGGCCGCTCGGGTCACTGAGCTCCCCTTCATCCGCCGCCCATGAGGACCTACGCCAGAACGGAAGGCCGGACCGACTATCTCGCGGAGGAACCGTGGTAGAGGCAGCCAACCGCGTGCACGTTGTCGTTCATTACCATGAGATAGCCCTCAAGGGTCGGAATCGGCCCTTCTTCATTAATCGGCTGGTCCGCAATATCGAAAGGGCGACCGCGGACCTACCGGTGAAACGAGTGGTTCCCCTGCCCGGGCGATTGTTGGTCGAGCTCGGGGACGGCGCCGCCTGGCCCCGACTGCGGGACAGACTTTCGAAAGTGGCCGGCATCGCCAATTTCTCTCCGATCCAAAGGGTGGAGCTCGACATCGACTCCCTGTCCGAGAAGGTCGTGGCAGCGGTGAGCGACAGGCCCTTCCAGTCCTTTCGGATCACCACCCGGCGCGCCAACAAGAGATTCAGCCTCAACTCGATGGAGATCGATCGCGAAGTGGGGGCGCGGGTCAAGGCGGCAACTGGCGCGCGGGTGAACCTGACCTCACCAGAAACCATCATCTACATCGAGATCCTTCCCCGCGAGGCCTTGTTCTATTTCGAAAAGCTCGAGGGGATACACGGCGTCCCGGTGGGAACCGCCGGCCGGGTGGCGGCGCTGCTGTCGGGTGGCATCGACTCGCCGGTGGCCGCCTACCGCATGATGAAGAGAGGCTGCCGCGTGGACTTCATCCACTTCCACAGCGTTCCGTTCCTCTCCCGAGCCTCGCAGCAAAAGGTGAAAGAGATTATCGACGTTCTCACCGCTTATCAGTACCGCTCCCGACTCTATCTGGTCGCCTTCGGTGACCTGCAGCGCCAAATCATGCTTGCCGCACCTGCCCCCTTGAGGGTGATCCTGTACCGCCGGTTCATGATGCGCATCGCCACCGCTCTGGCCAGGCACCGGCGAGCCAGGGCGTTGGTTACCGGCGAAAGCCTGGGGCAAGTGGCTTCGCAGACGCTCGACAACATCGCGGTCATCGAAACGGCGGCCGGGCTACCCGTCCTGCGACCCCTCATCGGCATGGACAAAAGCGAGATAACCTGCCAGGCGAGGGAGATCGGGACTTACGAGATCTCCATACTGCCCGATCAAGATTGCTGTCAGCTCTTCATTCCCACTCACCCGGCGACCCGCAGTCGACTGAACGAGGTCCAGGAGGCGGAGCGACGGTTGGAAGCAGATCCGCTCGTGCAGACCGCGGTCGAGGACGTGGAAGAAGTGCGTTTCCGTTTCCCAGCCGCCGCCCAACCCGTACAGGCGTCGTGATCACCCCGATGGGAATCAGGATGAGCCAGCTAGCTGGGGCCGGATGGGAGCGAGTCGACGAGATCTTTCCAAGCCCGCCAGTAGTCGTCGCCCCCGCCCAGGAAGGTATCGTTGTGACCGGCTCCCGGAATGGCAAAGAAGCGCTTCGGCCCCGAAGCAGCTCGGAACAAACGCTCCCCCTGCTCAAAGGGCACGGTTCGATCCCGGGTGCCGTGCAGTATCAGGAGCGGAGCTCTGATGGAAGAGATCTTCGCCAGGTTATCGTAGCGCGTGCGCACCAGCCGTCCGAGAGGAAAGAAGGGGTAGACGGCCTTCGCCATGTCGGCGATGGAGGTGAAGGGCGATTCCAAGACCAACGCCGCGACTTGCTTCTCCAATGCCAGCTGAACGGCCACCGCCGCTCCCAAAGACTCACCGAACAAAACGACCCTTTCGGGCGCCAGTCCACCATCGATCAGGTGCTGGTAGGCCGCCCGAGCATCTCGGTAAGTGCCCGCCTCATCCGGCCTGCCCTCGCTCTTCCCGTACCCTCGGTAGTCGAAAAGGAAAACGCTCAGCCCCAACTTCGCCTGCAGGAGAAGGGCTCGGTCCAATCGGTGAGAGATGTTGCCCGCGTTCCCGTGACACACCAGGACGACCAAGGCGGCCTCCCGCACCGGCAGGAACCAACCGTGCAGTCGCACACCGTCCTCCGCCCGCAGGGTGACTTCCTGATGGGGAAGCCCCAGGTCGGCCGGCGTCAAATCCAGCTCACGCTGGGGGAAGTAAATGAGCTTCTTTTCGAACAGCAAGGGAGCCGTCTGCAGGCCGACGATTGCTATCAGCGCCATCAGAAAGGTGCGCCTCGATCCGGCCATCCTCATCGTCAGCCCATTATGTCAGAGGAAGATGGTGGTATCTGGGTGCCGAGCGGGGAGAGCTTGCGGTGAGCACCCGGGAGGCGTTCGCGCGGATGGCGGCGGGAGAAGACGACGCCATCGAGATCGATCGCGCCGCGCTGCTCATCGCCGCCGAAGAGTACCCGGATCTTTCTCTGGATGCTTACCTGGGTAAGCTCGATGACCTGGCCCAGCGGGTCCAGGAGAAACTCTTCACAGACGCCGGACCCCATGAGACGGTGGCGCGCCTGAACCAAGTTCTCTTCGACGAAGAGGCCTTTCGGGGAGACGACAAGGAATACTACGACGCGCGCAACAGCTATCTGAACGAGGTGATCGACCGCCGCGTGGGAATCCCCATTACCTTGTCGGCGGTCTATGGTGAGGTGGCGCGGCGGGTCGGGTTCCGCTTGCTGGGCGTCGGCTTCCCGGGACATTTCTTGCTGAAGCACGAGATGGAGGAAGGGGAGATCTTGATCGATCCTTTCCACGGTGGCCAGATCCTCACCTACGATGACTGCCGAGCCAGGTTGAAGGAGGACTTTCAAGGCAAGCTGGAGTTTCACCACCGGCAGCTCGATCGCACTTCACCGCGGCTCATGCTATTCCGCATACTGAACAATCTGAAGGGTATCTACGTGAAGCGCCGCGATCACTCACGCGCGCTTGCGGCCGTCGAGCGCATGCTCTTGCTCGTTCCCGACTCACCGTCCGAGGTGAGAGACCGTGGAATCCTGCTCTCTGGGGTCGGTCGCCCTCTGGAGGGAGTGGGCGAGCTCGCCCGGTACCTGCGACTGAAGCCGGACGCGGGAGATCGAGAACGTGTCGAGGGGATCATGGACCGCTTGCGGCTACAGGTCGGCATGGCCAATTGACGCCGGGCCTAGATGAGGCCGACGAGGCCGAACCGACTGCCTAGGCCGTTACTAGCTTGACAGGGGGACCGCCAGCTGCATACAGTAGCCCCGCGCTCATCCTCCCCCAACGGACGGCGCCTTCAGCAGGGAGCAGACCCTGAGGGAAACGGCGTCGGCATTATTCTCATAGCTTATGGTTCGCCCTCCCATCCAGCCCCGGCCGGGCTTGAATAGGGAGTGCGCTCACGAAGTCCCGGGGCCAGCCCCCCAGCCCGTGGCCCCGGGACACTTTCCCTCGACTGTCTCCCTGCATCTGGAGCTCTCCTGCCGGCACGGCGCCGGTGGGAAGCCCAGGGAATAGCTGACGGGGGTCCGCTTTGCCGAACCCCCCGTAAAGGCAGGAGGCAGTCTATGCGTAACGTACTCTTTGCTCTCGCCCTAGCCCTTGGCGCCATCGTTCATTTCACCCTCCACCTCTTCCCCACTGCATCGTTCCCGACGCCTATATTAGGGCGGGTGAAGACCACCTACTTCCCGCCGGCGCATCCCGCCATCTGGATCCTCCGGTCGGGCCTCCCGGCGTTGCCGCCACTAGTTTTCGCGGCGGCCGAAAAAGAGGAAGACCTGCTGGCTTCCTCGGGAGCATCCGCACTG
>DATDRI010000181.1:0-2427 GCA_035291825.1 Vicinamibacteria bacterium
GCTCACCTCGTTTCCAAGACCACCCCGGAATGGGCGGCGCGTTGGGTCAAGAATCCGAAGAGCTTCAAGCCTTCGACCTTCATGCCGCGTTTCTGGAACCTCGAGAACAACCTCGACGCCGACGTGGGGGCGCGCAACGACACCGAGGTGGCGGCGATGGTCGCCTATGTCTTCGAGAAGTCGGAGTCCATAGAGTACGGCCCGGTTCCCAACGGGGACGCCGAGCGAGGAAAGGGGCTGGTGGAATCGGTGGGTTGCCTCGGTTGCCACATCACCGATGAGGCAGAGGCCGCGCAGGTTCCTCTCCAGCGTCGTCACGGTCCCAGCCTGGCGGGTCTGGGAAGCAAGGTGAACCGAGAGTTCTTGTTCAATTGGGTCAAGAACCCCAAGCACTACTGGCCGGACACCTTCATGCCCAATCTCCGGCTGACGGATCAGGAAGCGGCGGACGTGACCTCCTATCTGATGGCTCTCCGCAACCCCGAGTTCGAGAGTCAACTGGTGCCGCAAGCAGATCCTGCCGCCTTGGACGAGATCGCGCTCGAGTTCCTGCGTACTCGCTTGCCGGATCAGCTCGCGCAGGAGCGGTTGGACTCCATGCCCGCGGAGGAGAAGCTTACCTACTCCGGTGAGAACCTCATTCGTCGGTACGGTTGTTTCGGCTGCCACGAAATCAGCGGTTTCGAGAACGCCCAGAAGATCGGAGTCGATTTGTCCGACTGGGGCTCCAAGATGGTGACCCGGCTCGATTTCGGTTACATCGATATCGATCACACGCGACGCGCCTGGCTGGGACAGAAACTCAACGAGCCGCGTAGCTTCGACCGAGGAAAAGTCAAGCTGCCGGCGGAGAAGCTCCGCATGCCCTACTTCGGCTTCAGCGAGGAGCAAGTCGATGACGTGGCCAGGAATATTCTGGCCCAGGTGCGTGACGAGTTTCCTCTGGAAGCGGTAAAGCGACTGGACGCCGCCGAAACGGTGGCGGAGCGCGGCCGAAAGATTATCCACGAGTTCAACTGCAAGGGTTGTCACATCATCGACGGCGAGGGCGGCGCCATTTACGAGACGATTGAGGATCCCGGAATGCGCCCGCCGAACTTGAATACTCAGGGTCTCAAGACCAAGGCCGATTGGCTCTTCCATTTTCTCAAAGAGCCATCCACGGTTCGTTTCTGGCTCAATGTACGCATGCCGACGTTCCAGTTTGCCGACGATCAGGCCAACACGCTGGTACGTGCCTTCATGGCCATGGAGAACGCCGATCCCTTCCAGACCGACGACCAACCGGTGGATCCGGAGCTCTTGTCTCAGGGGCAGGCGTTGACCGCTCGTCTCCGCTGCGAGCAATGTCACATTCCCTCAGCGGCGGGGACGATGTCGGCCTCTCAGTTGGCACCGAGCTTCCGGCTGTCACCCGATCGCCTGCGGCCCGAGTGGATCGCCCGGTGGCTGGCGGATCCTCAGGCCATCGCTCCTGGAACGCAGATGCCGCAGTTCTGGCCGGTCGATAACGATGGGAAAGTCATCACGCCCGTTCCCGAGTACCTGGGTGGCGACCCGATGAGGCAGATGGAGGCCATCGCGGCTTACCTCGTGCGGTATGGCCGCTAAGGTCCTTCGGGTACGGAGTCGCATTTGGCGCAAGGCGCCAAACGTAGTAGAAACTTCGCTGCGCCCGGTTCCACGCCTTCTTTGCAACCGAAGTGGTCGTTTGTTGACAATCCAATCGTGACGAGGACATTCGATGGAAGCTAATTCAGCGCCGCACTCGAGATCGGTTCAGGGGCTCATGATGGCGGCTGCCATTTGGGGCATCGTCTTTGTAAGCGTCGCCTTTTTCTTCAAGTGGGGGATGCCGGAGCTAGCATCCAACCGGGGGGGGCTCGACAGTCTCTACTACGTGATTCTGGGGATTACCGGAGTCGCTTACATAGTCGTTCAGTTGCTGCTGGGCTTTTACATATGGAAGTACTCGGACCGGCCCGGTGCGGAAGGGGTCTATTGGCACGACAGCCACAAAATGGAAGTGGGCTGGACGGTAGGAACGGCCGCCATCCTCATCCCCATCGTCATGATCGGACTCCGGCTGTGGAGTGGAGTTTTTTCGCCGCCGCCGCCGAACGCCGTTGAAGTGGAGGTGGTGGGCGCCCAGTTCCAGTGGGACATGCGATATCCCGGCCCGGACGGCGTTTTCGGGCGTGTCCGTCCCGAGCTCATTTCGCTCGCGAATCTTCTGGGGGTCGACCCGGACGACCCGGCTTCTGCCGACGACTTCTCCCTGACGAACCAACTGGTTCTTCCCGTGGATCGGCCGGTGGTGCTCCACCTTCGGTCCAAAGACATGCAGCACAGTTTCTTCCTGCCCCAACACCGCGTGAAGCAAGACCTGCAGCCGGGCATGAACATACAAACGTGGTTCATCCCCAC
>DATDRI010000182.1:0-3972 GCA_035291825.1 Vicinamibacteria bacterium
ACCAACAAGGTCGCAGCCGCCGCTAAGCCGGCCACTGGAACGGAAACCTGGCGTCGGGCCGAGTCGGGGAGAGCCGCGAGATCGAACGCGCCGCTCACTCCCGAGGTCTGAGTGATCGCATCGAGGGCAAACGCGAGATCGTGCGCCGACTGGAACCGCTCGCCGGGATTCTTCTCCAAACAGTGCCGGGTGACGCGCTCGAGACCGACCGGCAAGGAAAGTCCGCCGGACTCCGAAAGCTTCGGCGGATCTTCCTTGAGAATGGCGGTCATCGTCTCCGCCGCCGAATCGCGAGCGAAGGCGCGCTCACCGGTGACCAGCTCGTAGAGCATCGCCCCGAAGCTGAAGATGTCCGAGCGGTGATCGGCCGGTTCTCCCCGCACTTGCTCCGGAGACATGTACCCGACCGTGCCGAGGATCACGCCCGCTCCGGTCTCCGGGTCGGAGGAGGGCGCCATGGTGGGCGCTTCGCTCATCCCGACGTGGGTCAGCTTGGCCAGCCCGAAGTCGAGGATCTTCACCCGGCCGTCACGGGTGACCATGATGTTGTTGGGTTTAAGGTCGCGGTGGACGACGCCCCGGTCATGTGCCGCGGCCAGACCTTTGGCAATCTGGCCCGCGTACTCGATTGCCTTTCGTTGCGGCACGCCGCCGCCATCCAGGATCTCGCGGAGCGTGGCTCCGTCCAGAAGCTCGGTGACCGCAAACGTGACGCCTTCGTCCTTACCGAAGTCGTGAATGGCGAGGATGTTCGGGTGCGAAAGCGCCGCGACCGCTTTGGCCTCCCGCTCGAAGCGCGCCAGACGTTCGGGATCCTGGGAGAGTTTCTCGGGAAGGACTTTGATCGCAACCTCCCGATCGAGCTTGGTGTCCCGCGCCCGGTAGACCTCGCCCATCCCACCGGCGCCCAGCTTGCCGGTGATCTCGTAGTGCGCGAGCCGCGTCCCCGCCCCGATGGCCATCTTTTCCCTATCCGATCCCCGCTTTACCGTGCCTCCAAAGCCGGTGCGATTCTACCGAAATCTCTCCCTGGTTGTTACTTTGTTGACTCGGTCCGGCAGGCGTCTGATGAGCTGGATAGCGGCAACTGAGCCAAGGTGGGGATTTGCTGGGTAGGGGAGAACCTGGGTTGTCACCTTGGGGCTCTTCGTCCCAGCCTTCAAAGTGCGCTCGCGCTAGGCCCGCCATCGATAGGCTCCCTTCCCTCGGGTCGTTAGGCGATCTGCTAGACTGGCGAAGGCAATCTTATCGGTGAGGTACAAATGGCAAAGAAACTGCCCGAGAAGTGGAAAGACATTTTATCGAAGAAGGCTTTTGTGCATCTGGCAACTCGTATGCCCGACGGGAGCCCGCAGGTCACTCCAGTCTGGGTCGACATCGACGGGGGGCGGATCGTGGTCAATTCCGCCAAGGGGCGAGTGAAAGACAGGAACATGCGTCGCGACCCACGCGTCGGCCTCTCGGTCACCGACCCCGATGACCCCTATCGGGCGTTGATGATTCGGGGCCGGGTCGTGAAGATCACCGAAGAGGGAGCGGATGACCACATCGACAAGATGGCCAAGAAGTACCTGGGACAAGACAAATACCCCAACCGAAGACCCGATGAAGAGCGAGTCCTCTATTACATCGAGCCCGAGCGCGTCGCGACGATGAACTGATCACGGACGCCGCCGTGACCGCAATTCAGAGCCATCACACGCGCGGGAGAATCGAAGAACCCTTCATTCTCACCGCCATGCTGTCCCTCCTGGGGGGCACGCTCTGGATGTGGGCTCGCTACCGACAGTTCCTCGAGTATTTTTACTCTCCCGAGCTCCTTGCCCTGACGCACGTCATTACTCTCGGCTTTACCACTTCGTTGATGATGGGCGTCCTGCTCCGGCTCGCCCCCATGAGCCTGGAGGTGAGCCCCCGATCGACTCGACTGGCCAGGGCGCAGTTCGTGCTCTTCTTCGTCGGGGCTGCGGGCATGGTCTTTCATTTCTGGATCGCCGAATGGAACGGGCTGACCTGGGCCACGCTGCTCCTCCTTGCGGCGGCCATCGTTCAGCTCTATAACTTCTCCGCCATTCTTCGACGGGCCCTGGACGGAGACTGGGTGGCTCGCTATGCGGCCTCCTCCCTGGTCTATCTCGTCCTGGCCGCCACTCTGGGAGTCCTCTTGGGTTTCAACAAGGCTCTCGACAGTGAGACGGGATTTCTCCCGGGGAAGTTCTCTTCCAATCTTTTCGCGCATATTCACCTGGCTGGCATCGGTTGGGTGACGATGATGATATTCGGTTTCCAGCTGAAGCTCGTTCCCACCACCAAGGGTTCGGTGAGGTCCTTGCCGATCCGATTCGGACTTCTTCAGGTGGGAACGATCGGCTTGGTGGGAACCCTCCTGGCCGACGTTTCAGGGCAGGGGGCGTTCGCCCTGTTGTTGCTCGTCGCCATCGCCTGGCACGCCTGGGGGCCGGTGCGAGCGTTCGTTTCCGGCAGGGCTCGCGAGTGGGAAGTCGTACCGCTATTGATTCTGTGCGGAGTTGCCATAGCCGGCGTACTCTTGGCCTGGGATGTCCCCCCGCCGGAAAGCGCTTTGAGGATCCGGGTCCAGTTCGCCTATGCCTATGCCGGCTTGCTCGGCTGGATCGCGCTCACCATCACCACCGTCGCCTTCAAGCTGTTTCCGATCTGGGTCTGGCAGGAACGTTTCCAACCCGACTACGGGAAGATCCCCGTGCCCGGAATGAAGGCGCTCTACAACCACCGTCTTCGCGCCGTTTCCAACGTTCTTTTGACGGCGGGCATTCTGGCAACCGTTGCGGGCATTCTCAGCCTGCGGGGCTCGATTCTTTTCGTGTCGCTGGGCCTGGTGTTTGGAGGCGTCGTTTGTTTCGTCATCAATTTCTTTCTGATGGCGCGATGGGCTCTCTTGAAAGTGGAGTATCACGCACCGCGCGAGCAAGAAACCGGTTGGTGATTCCTCGCCAGGTAAAGGAGCAACGCTGTGAGCTACACCTATAAGCAATACATTGATGGGGCATGGGTCGATGCGGCGAATGGTGGCACGTGGAAAGTCGTCAACCCCGCTACCGAAGATGTGGTCCGCGAGGTTCCCTTCGGAGATGCTGCCGACTGCCGGTCCGCCATCGATGCCGCGGCCCGCGCTCTTTCTGGCTGGTCGTCGCGGACCGCCTACCAGCGCGCCGCCATCTTACGAAAAGCGTCGGATCTTATGCGAGAGAGGGCCGCCGAGCTGGCGAAGACCACCGTTCAGGAGTCTGGCAAGCCGCTGGCGCAGGCCAAGTCAGAATGGTTGGTGGCTGCGGATCTCTTCGAGTGGTTTGCCGAGGAGGGCAAACGGGTCTACGGTCGGACCGTACCGTCTCGCCGTCCGGGCAACCGCCTGTTGGTGCTGAAGCAACCGATTGGGGTGGTCGGCATCATTACCGCGTGGAACTTCCCGGCCTACAACACGTCGCGCGCCTGGGCAGCAGCCTTGGCGGCGGGCTGTGCGGTGGTGGCCCGTCCCTCGGAGTTCACTCCTCTTACCGCCATGGAGATGATGAACCTCCTGGTCGAGGCGGGGATTCCAGCCGGGGTGATGAACCTGGTGAATGGCGAGCCAGACTCCATGGGGCAAGCCATGCTCGACGATCCCAACTGCCGCAAAGTCAGTTTCACCGGAAGCGTGCGGGTGGGGCGCATCCTCTTGGATGGGGCTTCGCGCACCTTCACCCGTTTGTCTTTGGAGTTGGGAGGAAATGCCCCGGTGTTGATCTTTCCGGACGCCGATGTCGAGGCACTCGCCCGCACCGCTGTCAACACGAAGTATCGTAACGCCGGCCAGGTCTGTACGGCTCCCCAGCGCTTCCTGGTGCATCGCCGTCTAAGGGATGCATTCGCCGAGAAAGTCGTTTCGCACGTCGAAGCTCTGACCGTGGGCAACGGCCTCGACCCCCGTACCGAGGTGGGTCCGATGATCAA
>DATDRI010000183.1:0-11251 GCA_035291825.1 Vicinamibacteria bacterium
GCTGGCTTACCCATCTGACGACCCACCACCGCGGCGTGCGAAGTGCGACCCCCGGTGGCGGTCAGAATCCCCTGTGCGACGCTCATTCCGTGAACGTCGTCGGGCGACGTCTCGGCGCGCACCAGGAGAACTCGTTTTCCCAACTTGACCCATTCCACCGCGTCGTCGGCATGGAAGACGACTTGTCCGGTGGCCGCTCCCGGTGACGCCGCTATCCCTCGGGCGGCGGGCTGGATTTGTCGACGCACGTTGGGGTCGAAGATGGGATGCAGCAGCTGGCGGAGGGCGTCCGGCTCGACTCGCCAGAGAGCTTCGCGCCGTGAAAGGAGCCCTTCTTTCACCATCTCCACCGCGATACGCACCGCCGCCGGCCCGGTTCGTTTGCCGCTGCGGGTCTGAAGCATGTAGAGCTGGCCTTCCTCGATGGTGAACTCGAAATCCTGGACGTCCTTGTAATGCTTCTCCAGCTTCTCGGCGATGTCGGAGAGCTGCCGGTACGCATCGGGCATGATCTCCGCCAGCTTGCGGATGGGCTGGGGTGTCCGGATGCCGGCCACCACGTCCTCGCCCTGAGCATTGACTAGAAATTCCCCGAAGAACTCCTTGGCTCCGGTTGCGGGATCGCGGGTGAAGCCGACGCCGGTCGCGGAACGGGGTCCCAGGTTTCCGAAAACCATTTTCTGCACGTTGACCGCGGTGCCCAGGTTTTCCGGAATATGGTAGATCCTTCGATACTCCTTCGCCCGCGGGTTGTTCCAGCTCTCGAAGACCGCATTTCGCGCCAGCACGAGTTGCTGGCGTGTGTCCTGGGGAAACCCGTCTCCCGTCTCCTTCTTCACCAAAGCCTTGAAACGGTCCACGACCTCTTTGAACGCGGCTTCATCCAGCTCGGCATCGGTCTCGACACCGGCAGACCGCCTGACGACATCCAGGATGACCTCGAAACGAGGAGCCTTGAGCCCCAGCACCACACCGCTGAACATCTGGATGAAGCGGCGGTAGCTGTCGTAGGCGAAACGCCCGGCGCCGGCGGCTCGGCCCACTCCCGCAACCGTCGCGTCGTTCATGCCGAGGTTGAGGATGGTGTCCATCATCCCCGGCATGGAGAACTTGGCGCCGCTGCGAACCGACAGCAGAAGCGGTTTTTTCGGATCGCCGAGCTTCTGTCCCACCGAGCTCTCCAGGCGGGCCAGGGCCTGGAAGAACTCCCTCTCGATTTCCTCCGGCAGCTTCCCCTTTTCGGAATAGATGCGGCAGACGGCGGTCGAGACCGTGAAGCCCGGCGGGACCGGGAAGCCGGCATTCGTCATCTCGGCGAGGCCCGCGCCTTTCCCTCCCAGGACGTCCTTCATGTCCCGGTGGCCGTCCGCTTTACCGCCACCGAAGAAATAAACGAACTGCGGCATGGCTCCTCCTCGCTCTCCCTGCTCCGTCAAGATGACGCGGGCTCCGGTCCGGCTACGATCTCGGAGAGATCCGCCACCCGCGTGAAAAGCCGCTGCAGGGTGGAAAGAAGCGCCAGGCGGTTCTGCCGAAGTCGCGGATCCGGTGCCATGACCAGGACTTTATCAAAAAAAGTGTCCACTTGCGGCCGGAGACGAGATAAGACCCTCAGAGCCTCTGCAAACCGTCCCTGGGCAATGAGCTCGGAGGCACCCGGCTCGACCGTTCGGAAGGAGGTCCAGAGCTCCTTCTCCGCCTCTTCCACGAAAGCCTCGGAATCGACGGGTGGAAGCTTGTCATCCGATAGAATATTGCGCACTCTCTTGAAGGCGACGGAGAGGGCTTCGAAATCGGCCGAGCCTCGAAGGTGGGCGACCGCCGTCAGGCGGCGCCTCAACTCCTCTACCGGCCGGTCGAGCACTCCGACCGCGAACACCGCATTGATCTCGTCGAAACGAAAGTCTCGACTGAAGACATAGCGCAGGCGCTCGGTGAGAAACTCGCCGAGTTCATCCGGCACCTTTAACCGCTCCTGGGGCAAGAGAACGGGTGGAACCGTCAAGTTCCTCCACGCTCGCGCCAGCAGCTCCCGAAGGTTGACCTCGAGCTTGAGCCCAACTCGCTCCTCCCCCTCCAGCAGGATGCGAATGACGCCCAACGCCTGTCGGCGAAGCCCAAACGGATCCCGCGAGCCGGTGGGTTCCACGCCTACCGCGAACATCCCCGCCAGGGTGTCGAGCTTGTCGGCGAGAGACACGATGGCGCCCGTGGCGTTGGCCGGGAAGTCCTCATCGGCTTCCAAGGAGAGCGGACGGTAGTGAGTGCCGATGGCCGCTGAGACTTCCTCGGGCTCGCCTTGCTCCCGGGCATAGAGACCGCCCATGACGCCTTGCAGCTCGGGAAATTCGCGCACCATATCGGTGGCCAGATCGCATTTGGCCAGGCGGGCAACTCGCCCGGCGACCTGCGGAGATTGTCCCGCTTCCGTGGCCAGCCAGGACGCCAACGGAACGATCCGGTCCACTTTGTCCCGGTAGCTACCGAGCTTTTCGTGAAACAGCACGCCACCTAGTCGCTCTAGACGCCCCTCCAGAGGCTGCTTCAGATCCTCGTTCCAGAAGAACTGGGCGTCTCGGAGTCGTGCCACCACCACCCGCTCGCTACCCTTGCGAATGTAGCCCTTGCGATCCGACGGCATGTTGGTGACGGCGACGAACGCCGGTGCCTTCTTCAACGGAACGTATTTTTGGTGATGGATGAGGACCGTATATCGGATCTCCTCCGGCAGGGCGGTAAACTCCTTCGGATACTTCCCGAGCACGGCGCCCGGCCACTCGACGAGATCGGCCAAGATCCGATTCGTCAGGCCTCCCAAGTCCGCAATCCTCTTGGCGCCCGCCTTCTTCTCGAGCCTGCGGATCTCGCGTTCCAGCCGCGCCTCTCGGTCCGCCGGATCGAGAACGACGAAGTACTTTTCCAGCCGTCGCTCCAGATCGCGGAACGACGTGACCGCGAACGGTACGTTGGGCTTCTTACCGGGGGGTGCGAGAAAACGATGGCCCCGGGTCTTGTTTGAGGCGCGGACCCTCACCTTCCCTGCCACACGTATCTCGAAAGGAACGACCTTGTTCCCCAGCAAGCAGACCATCCACCGAATGGGCCGGCCGAAGGCGAAAGCACCTCCGCCGTCTTCGATCTCGGCATCCCAATTCATGAACTTGGGAAAGCTCATGCGTCTCAGAGTGGTCGCCAGGATCCCCGGCAGGAGCTCTAGAGCGGGTTGGCCTTTCACCTCCCGCACGAAGCCGAGGTAGTCTCCCTTCTTCGTCCGGAGCAGCTTGAGGTCGGCGGGGGTGAGCTGGTTCTTACGAGCGAATCCAAGGGCCGCCGGACTCCATTCGCCCTCCGCGGTCTTGGCCATGGCCGCCGGCGGTCCGGTGACTTCCTCGCGGCGATGGGGTTGTTTCTCAGCCAGCTTCGGTACGTGGACCACCAGACGCCGCAGCGTTCCGTAGACCTCGACTTTGCCGCCAGCCAGGCCAAGCCGCTCCAGCTCTTCTCCGAAAACGCGCCCTAGCTGATGGAGGGTATCCGGCAGCCAGGAGGCGGGGAACTCCTCACAGCCGATCTCCCAGAAAAAAGGACGCGTTCTCATGACCCTGCCGGTGAGGGGATGGCGGCGACCTGGGGAGATGCGACGCGATCCACATAGACCCGGGCGATCCGGCATGCCAGTTCGCGCACCCTGAGGAGATAGGCGGTTCTCTCGCTGACCGAAAGAGCGCCGCGCGCGTCCAAAACGTTGAAGAGGTGAGAGCACTTCAGACACGACTCGTAGGCCGCCAGATAGAGCCCCTCCTTCAGCAGTCTCTCGCCGTCCTGGCGATGCTCCTCGAAGTGGCGCCGGCACAACTCGACATCCGCCGCCTGGAAGCTGTATCGAGAGCCTTCGTACTCGTCACGGTGTCTCACCTGGCGGTACTTGACGCCGGGAGCCCAAACCAGATCGTAAACGTCGTCGACGCCCTGCAAGTACATGTCGAGCCGCTCCAGGCCGTAGGTGATCTCCACCGAGATGGGTGCCAGCTCGATTCCCCCCGCCTGCTGGAAATAGGTGAACTGCGTTATCTCCAGCCCGTCCAGCAACACCTGCCACCCGATCCCCCAGGCTCCAAGCGTCGGCGATTCCCAGTTGTCTTCCTCGAACCGGATGTCGTGCAACCGGGTATCGATGCCACACACCCTGAGACTCTCCAAATACACGTCCTGCACGTCGACGGGCGCTGGCTTCAAGATGAGCTGAAGCTGGTAGTGCTTGTACAGGCGATTGGGGTTGTCTCCGTATCGTCCATCGGCGGGGCGCCGGGACGGTTGGACGTAGACGACGCGCCAAGACTCTGGGCCAAGAACGCGGAAGAAGGTCTCCGGGTGCATCGTTCCGGCACCCATCTCCTGATCGTAGGGCTGGTGAACCAGCACCCCCCGCTCGGACCAAAAGCGCGAGAGCGTGAGAATCAGCTGCTGAAAAGTCACCGACTTCTCTCCAACCGTATGAGATCCTCGAGGACCTGGAGCGAGCTCAGCTCCTTGTCGAGTTGCTCAGCGATGAGCTTGCGATGCAGTCCGGAAAGCTCGACCAAGACGCTCTTATCGTCCGGTGGAAGCAGCTCGCCAGGAGGCTGGTGCCAAATATGCCCCAGATAGCGAAGCGCCGCAGGGGACAGGGAGACTCCGTTCGAAGCTCCCCGAGCGCACCGGGTGCACCGAAGTCGATGTTCACTGAAAACGTAGTGCGCGCCCCGCGACGCCAGCTGCTCGTCACAGGCCGAGCAAGTTTCTCTCGTCGGATAGAACCCTCCCAGTCTTAGCACCCAGGCCTCGAAATAGCGGGTGAGCGGCGCGGGCTCGCCTCCGCCGAGCGAGGCCACCGACGCTCTCATCAATCGGTACAGCTTGGCGTTCGGCTCTCGGTCCGGTGCGAAGGAATCGACCAGGTCCGCGAAGTAGGCCAGGGTGCACGCGAGGATCGGATCTCTTGCAGTGGAGAAACCGGAGCGGATTATATCACAGCGATCGACGCTCACCAGCTCCCGGCTCTCCTTCTCGAAGAACGTGAGCTCAAGCTCCGTGCCTATTTCCAGGCTGCTACCGAAGCGTGAGCGGGGACGCCGGGCGCCCTTGGCCAAGCCTTGGATCTTCCCGAGCTGGCGGGTGAGGAAGATCGCTACTTTGTCCGCCTCACCAATTCGGTGGGTGCGAAGGACAATCGCCTCGGTGTGACGAATGGGCATGACTCGCTCAGACGAAGAATCTAGTCGCGAGGAGGCTCCATCCCGAGCTCGGCGAGCAACTGCCGGTTCTCGCGCCAATTCTCGCGGACTTTGACGTGAAGGCCTAGATAGACGTGGGTACCGAGGAAACGCTCTAGATCCTGCCGGGCGGAGGTCCCGATCTTCTTCAGCATGCTGCCTTTGCTTCCCACCAAGATCCCTTTCTGCGATTCTCGCTCCACCAGGATGGAGGCTTCGATACGAGTCAGTTTCTTCTCATCGCTCCATGAGTCGATCTGCACCGCGGCGGCATAGGGAACCTCTTCCCTTATGAAGAGAAGTATCTTCTCTCGGACGATCTCGGCGGCGAAGAATCTCTCCGGCAAGTCGGTCAAGGTATCCTCGGGAAACAACGGCGGCGCCTCGGGGAGGTAGTCTTCGAAGAGCCCCACCAGGACCTGAACGTTGTCGCCGGTCAGGGCGGAGATCGGCACGATCTCGGCGAAGTCGTGAAGCTTGCGATACTCCTCGATAACCGGGAGAGCCTGAGGCTTGGGAACCCGATCCATCTTGTTGATGATGAGGAACAGGGGAACCCGAGCCTTCTTGACGCGATCCAGTGCGTATCGGTCGCCGCCGCCGAAGCGCTGGGTGATATCGACCATCAAGGCCACCAGGTCCACGCGGTTGAGGCTGGACACGGCGCTCTCCACCATCAGGCGGTTCATCTGGTGCTGTGGTTTGTGGATTCCGGGCGTATCGAAGAACACGATCTGAGCCCGCCGGGTATTGGCCACAGCCAGGATCCGATTGCGGGTCGTCTGAGGTTTGGGGCTGACGATGGCCACTTTCTGCCCCACGATACGGTTGATGAGCGTGGACTTTCCCACGTTGGGCCGGCCGACGACGCTGACGAAACCGCTATGTCCCAACGGCGGATCTCAGGTGGTGTCCTCGACGGGAAGCCGGAAGCGAACCTTGTTGATCCGCTGCCCTTCCGCGTCCACCACTTCGATAGTCATTCCCTCATACTCGATGGCCTCTCCCGACTCCGGGACACGCCCGAGCGCAGCGAGCACGAACCCGGATACGGTATCGAAGCCTCTACCGTCGACGTCCAGGCCCAGCTTCTCCTTGAGGATGTCGACGTCCGCCCGGCCACTCACCAAGAAGATCCCGTCGCCTTCGCGCACGAACTCCTCTCCGATTTCCTCGTCGAACTCGTCATGGATCTCACCTACGATCTCCTCGAGGATATCCTCCACTGTCAGAAGTCCCGAGGTACCGCCATACTCGTCGACCACGATAGCGAACGTGGATCGGCTCCGCTGGAACTCTCGAAGGAGATCGGAAACCTTCTTGGTCTCTGGAACGAATTGCACGGGACGGATGAGGGACTCGATAGACTCCTCGGCGCTCCGATCCGCGTAGGCCAACAGGTCGATGGCATAAACCAAGCCGACGATCCGGTCCAGGTTCTCTTCGAAAACGGGAAGGCGCGCGTACTTCTCCTCTATGAAGACTTGGCGCAGCTCGGCCAGGGTGGCCTCTCGACGGACAGCGACCATGGCCGGCCGGGGCGTCATGATCTCTCGGACGACCTTGTCGCCCAGATCGACGATGGATTGGACCATGCGACCCTCATCACCCTCCAGGATCCCTTCTTCTTCTCCCGTCTCGATGAAAGCCTGAACCTCCTCCTCGCTGGCTCGCTCGTCTTCGTTGACCCCATCCGGTCCGACGAAGGCCCGAACCAATCGGGAGAGCGGCCGGCTGACGGGCAAAACGATTCTTGCGTAGATGCGGTATGCGGGTAAGAGGGCCAACAGCACCCGCTCCGGGCTCTTTCGCGCCGCGATGTTGGGAAGCGCTTCCCGGAAAATCACGTAGACGGGCAGCATGGTCAGAAAAGCAGAGAGCAGTGGGCGCGGAACTTGAAGGGAGACATAGAATTGGGTCAGGAGCACGGTCACGGCGATCAGGGCACTTTGAATCCCGATACGAAGCGGCAGCAAAAGGCTCATGGGATCATCGAGACTATGGCTGAGGAACTCCGTCTTCCAGCTCTCCTCGCTATAGCTGCGGATGGCGATGCGGCCGAAGTAGTGAAATGCCACATCGACGGTGGCCAAGAACAAGGCCAGAGCCAGGAGGCACGAGATCCCGATTAAAGTGAGCTCCATCGCTTTTTCAGCGTGCTCCTTGACCGCGGGTAATACCGAACTTACGTCGCAGCCGGTACTCCATCCGCCTCATCTCGCCGTCGTCGGTCTCGTGATCGTGCCCGAGCAGATGCAGGAACCCATGCAAAGCCAGCACGCGCAGCTCGCGCCCAAGTGTCGAGCCCCGGCGAAGGGCTTGGCGACGGGCGGTCTCCACCGAGATGACGATGTCGCCCAGATAGTCGGTCTCGTCCGGTGAGTCTTCGTCGCGGGAGGGGAAGGACAGGACATCAGTGGGATGGTCGAGGCCGCAGAACCGGCGGTTGAGAACCCTCATGCGCTCGTCTGCCACCAATACCAGCGTGGCGGAGGCTCTCCCGGGGGCGAGCTCCTCTGCCAATTGCCGAAGAAAAAGCCGGAAGGAACGACCGTCGACTCTTACCCTCCGCTGGAGATTCCTGAGAAGCAGCGTGGAAGAACTACCCGGCGATGGGACCTTGGTGGGGGGGTGGCCGCTTCTCGAGTCCGAATCTCCGTTCGCGGTCATCGACTATCATGGACCACCACCGGATCGACTCGCTTCTCGAAGTCGAAGCCCGGGTAACTCACGCGGTGGTGATAGATGCCCATGAGCACCCTCAGGAAGCTCTGCGATATCTTCTCCAAGTCACGCAGGGTCAGGTCGCATTCATCGAGCTGGCCGTCGAGAAAAATATGATCGATGATCTGCCGGATCACGCCCTTCAGGCGAGCCGGGCTGGGGTCTTCGAGTGTCCGCGACGCCGCCTCTGCCGCGTCAGCGATCATGATGATGCCCGCTTCCTTGGTCTGGGGCTTGGGCCCCGGATAACGGAACTCGGCCTCCCTGACTTCGCCGAGAGCCGGGTCTTGGCTTTCCTTGGCCTTCTCATAGAAATAGGTGATGAGCTTGGTTCCATGATGTTGCGGAATGATATCGACGATCTCCGGCGGGAGGTTCATCTCCGTCGCCATCTCGATCCCTTCTTTCACATGGCTGGCAATGATGAGCGCGCTCATCTGGGGAGAGAGTCTGTCGTGCCGGTTGGCCCCGCCGTACTGGTTCTCCACGAAGTAGTCGACCTTCTTCAGCTTTCCGATGTCGTGGTAGAGTGCCGCGGTGCGGCAAAAGACCGCGTTGGCGCCGATGGTTTCCGCAGCCGATTCGGCGAGTGACCCAACGACCACGCTGTGGTGATAGGTTCCCGGCGCCTCCAGTGCCAGCGTCCTCAGCAGAGGGATATTGTTGTTGGACAGCTCCAGCAACTTGATGTCCGTCGTCCGATCGAACAAGGACTCGAACGCCGGCAAGAGAAAGGAAACGACGACCGACACTCCCGCCCCCCCGAGGAACGCGCACGCCAGGTCGAGACTGAAGGTGCTGAGCGGAGTGTAGCGCCCCGTCAAAAGGTCGATGGCCAGCACTACCATCAGATTGACGCTGCCAATGAACCCCCCGGCCTTTATGAGGGCGCTTCGTTGCTTGTACTGGAACATGCCCAGCACCGCCCCCAGACAGGAGAGCAGGCTGAAGACCGCGAGGTGCAGGTTGCCCGTCATCAGGCCGTGCGCAAAAGAGAAAACGACCGAGGCTACCATGGCGGTTGGAACATTCTCCAGCAGCGAGACCAGGACCGCCACCGCGGCGAGTGGGACGAGGTATTGATAGGAGGCGACGTTGTTAAACGGCGTTTGGACGATCTGCTCGCCTACCGCGCTGGCCACGAAGAAAACGACTCGCGCCAAGGCAAGCTGAACGACTACCACCAGGCCGACCAATGCGAAGCTCCGGCGCTTCCAGGCAAGGGTGGGTCGGACCGGACGCAGGAGCTGCCAAAGACAGAGGACCAGTACCGCCGACAAAATGAAGGCCCCCAGCCCTCCCGCCAAGCGCCAACTCTTGCCCTCGGCTTCCGAAAGGATCTCTAGTTGGCGGAGGACGGTCTGGTCGATCTCGTCGCCGGCACGGACGATCACCTTCCCCTTCTGAATCTGGAAGTAGACGGGATCGACTCGCTCTCGAGCTAGTCGTCGAAGCCTTTGGGTCTCGGCGAAATTGAAAGTCAAGGTGGGTTTGACGAACGCCGCCCCCAGCTGCGCCACCTTTTTTCGGAGCGCGGGAGGGAGATCGGTCAGCAGCGCTGCCCGCTCTTCCAGCTGGCGCCTCGCCTGATCGACTGCGAGGATTCCCGAGAAGTCGCGTACCAACGTGCCGGAGTCCGAGATGGCGTCGCGACGCGTGATGGGCCGCCCGGCGGCAAGAAGTCTCTCCTTGTCGTCGACGATCTCGCGTTGAAGCATGTTCGCCGCCACATCACCAAGTGCTTGCTCGACCCCGGTCCCGAACTCCTCCTCTAGGAGAGAGACAAAGTCGGATTCCGTCAGGGGAGCTTCGAACGCTGTGCGCAGGTCCTGGAACAGGGCGTGCCGCGCTGCCTCGTCGGTAGGCGGCTTTTCACCCAGCCGTTGACGGCCGAGTGCGAAGCCCGCGGCGATCCGTGTGCGGACCGCAAGCGCCGCGCGGTTATTGAAATCGTGGACCTCCGGCACCTGAGCCTCCGCCTCATCCCGGCGCTGGCGGGTGGTGACCTCGTCTTCATAGCTGAAATCATAGGGAGCTCTCAGGTCCACCGGTGCAATAGACCCCAGTTCGTAGTGGGGCGCCCTGAAACTGAGCCCGGGGGCAATGAGCACAGTCAGCGAGAGGGAAAAAACGATCCCCCAGGGCAACGGCGAGGCAAAAAGCAGCTCCAGGAGCTCACGGCGGCGAGAGCCGCGACCCCGTTGGCGGCGGGCGCTTTCTTTCTTGGCGATACCCCGGGAGTTGTTTCCTCCGTTCTTGTCAGGCAATTAAGCGTCTTCCTTCTGACCTGCCGGCTCGACCGCAGGCACCGGAGCCGGCTTTCTCCCATTCGAGTAGCGCTCATAGGCAAGGATGATCGATTGCACCAGACGGTGGCGAATGACGTCATTCTCGTCGAAATACGTGAACACGATTCCGCTGATGCCCGAGATGATGTCGATGGATTCCACCAATCCGCTCTTTTTCCCCGGTGGCAGATCGATCTGTGTGATGTCCCCGGTCACGACCGCCTTCGAACCAAAGCCAATGCGGGTGAGGAACATCTTCATCTGTTCCGAGGTCGTGTTTTGTGCCTCATCCAAGATAATAAAGGAGTCGTTGAGAGTGCGGCCTCGCATGAACCCAATGGGGGCGACTTCGATGGATCCCCGCTCGATGAGGCGCACCACCCGCTCGGCGTCCATGAGATCGTAGAGGGCGTCATACAGGGGTCGCAGGTATGGGTTGATTTTTTCCTGGAGATCCCCTGGCAAGAAGCCTAGCTTCTCTCCGGCTTCCACGGCAGGGCGGGCGAGAATGATCCTGTTGACCTTTTTCTGGTTGAAAGCGGTTACCGCCATGGCCACCGCAAGATACGTCTTGCCGGTTCCCGCCGGTCCGACGCCCATGACGATGTCGTTCGACTCGATGGCTTGCATGTAGCGGAGCTGATTCGCGCTCCGCGGCACCACCGTTTTCTTCGTGGAGGGAGGGGTGATGCTCGCGCCGAAGAACTCACGCAGTGAAACGTGAGGATCCTGCCGGATGAGTTTGAGCGCCACCCGGAGGTCGCCGGCAGAGACCTTGTGACCTTCCTCGATCAGATCCCCGAACTGTTTGAAGATGTTCTCCACGACCTCGACTTGGCCGGGCTCCCCTTCGACCAGGAGCTCCCGCCCCCGGGTCACGATTTTGACCTGCAGGGCGTTCTCGATGGATTTCAGGTTCTCGTCGTGGGTACCGAAGAGGGCCAAGGTTCCCTGCTCAGGGACGGTAATCTTCTTCATAGAGTGGGT
>DATDRI010000184.1:0-8673 GCA_035291825.1 Vicinamibacteria bacterium
TCGTGGGGAACGTAGCCCTGCCATTCGAACTCTCCCGACGCCCCGTCGACTGGCAGGCTTCCGTCGAAGCCATTGCGGACGGGAAACTCCCCGGCGGGAAAGAATCCGACGTTCCCCTCGGTGTCGGCGTAGACGAAGGCCAGGGCGGGGCCGGAAAAGGTCCGAAGCGCCTCGGTGAAATCGAGCCAGCTGACCGCCCGATTCAGTCTCAATAACGCAAGACAGCTATCACCGTTCCAGGGAGCATCCCAACGGAGAGAGAGGACTCTGCCGTCCCGAGGCTCGTCGCTTACCACTACCCCGTGGCGCGTCCGTTTGATCTCCACGGTGACCGGGCTTTCCCCGGCGACATGAAGCGTCTCAGAAGTCGTTTGAAAGCTCTCCCACGTGTCACCGGCGGCGTATTGTTCCGAGTCCGCGGGGTTGAGCGTTTCCACGTAATGGTCCTGCACGTCGGCGTAAAGCGCCGTGACGCCCCAGGCGATCCGCTCGTTGTGACCGATGATGACCAGCGGCAGTCCGGGAAGACTGGCCCCTGCGACGTTCAGTCCGCCTCCCGAGAGACTGATTTCGTACCAGGGAGGTGGAATGGCCAGCGGCAAATGAGGGTCGGAAGCGAGCAAGGGACTCCCGGTAACCGTGCGGGTTCCCGACACGACCCAGGCGTTGCTGGCGGCCGGTCCCGTCCCCGGCGTAAACGGCAGGGCCCAGGATGCGGTGGCGGAGTTTGCCGCAAGCCCTCCCCAGGCCGGTAGCGCGACCCGATCCGGAGGCGGAGGTGTGAGCCCGGTGAGAAGATAGGCAGACTCGATTCCAACCACGTCCGTGAGGCGCCAACGCAACAGCTCTACCGAAGCGTTCGTTGCGAGCAGGTAGTCCATCCATTTGACGATTGCCAGACTGTCGGCGGGCTCCCAGCGTGCGGGTGTTACGCCCAGGATCTGGAATTCGGGTGGGAGATGACCTCGCTGCTCGTTCAGGTAGGCGTTGACACCCTCCGCGTAGGCTTCTAGGAGGAGCCGAGCCTCGGGGTCGGTGCGGTCGAGCTCCGTGCGGGCCGCCAGACCCAAGCCATGAAGACGCATCCGGCGATCGAGCGGTAGCGCGGAACTTCCGAGAATCTCGGCCAATCTACCCGTTCCCATGCGGCGGGTCATCTCCATCTGGAAAAGCCGATCCTGTGCGTGGACGAAGCCGGTGGCACGCGCCAGATCTTCGAGATCGGATCCGAACACATGAGGGACGCCGAACGGATCTCGGAACACGTCGACCGGCGCCGAGAGGCCGGACAAAACGAGCGAGCCTTCGATCTGAGGAAGGGAAGCTCGGCCGCGGTAGTAAAGGTAGCCCGTGCCTCCCGCCAGGGTGAGGAGGATCAACAGTAAGAGGGCTGTTACCCACCCGGGAATCGGTCTCCGCGGCCGCTTGGGGCGGGGAGGAGCCTTCTTGCGCGGTAGCTTGCGCGGCGGAGCGGTTGAAGAGGGGCGTTCGGTCACTCCGCTCCCCGGCGGCGGTGGAAATCTTCGCGAGCCTCCGGGAGGTCGGGGAAGGGGCGGACGGGGTCTCCGCATTTGGATACTCCGACCCGGTCGGCGGACTGGCCTCACGGCGATTTCGTTTTGCCTTCTCGGCGAACGTAGAGGCCGCTCCGCCCACCGGACTTTCGGAGAAGACGAACGTCTCCAATGACCACGGTTCGATCGGCCGCCTTGACCATGTCGTAGAGGGCGAGCGCTGCCACGGTGACGGCGGTGAGCGCCTCCATCTCCACACCGGTCTTGCCGGTGGTGCGCACACTGGCTTCGATCTCGAATCCGGAACCGATGTCCCGAATCTCAATCTCTACGTGCTCCAAAGGTAGTGAATGACACAAGGGCACGAGCTCTGCAGTTCTCTTGGCGGCCATGATGCCCGCCAGGCGCGCAGTCTCAAGGACGTTCCCCTTGGCAAGACGGCCCTGCCGCACCTCCTCCATCGCTTGCGGAGATATGCGGATCCTCCCGGCGGCCACCGCCTGCCTCTGGGAAACAGACTTGTCTCCCACGTCCACCATGCGAACTCGCCCGGCCGGCGAGAGGTGAGTCAACTTGGTCGAGCGGCGTGCCATGGGTCTTCTCGGAAGAGGAACCTGTCCAGTGGATACACACCGACCGTCTGGCCGGCCGCCAGGCGAACCGTTTCCTCGGGGACGATGAGGAGCGAATTGGCCTTGGCGAAGGCCACGATATCTCCGGAACCGCGCGTCGCGATGGGGTATGCCACTAGGCCCCCCGCTTCCGGCTCAATCCACCCGGGAAGGAACGCACGTCGCGGTCCGCGGTTGGACAGCGCGTCTTTGAGCGTGGCGGAAAGAACGGGGCGCTGGGGCTGCCGGCAACCCTCCATCTTGGCGAGAGCCGGGCGAACGAAGAGCTCGAAGGTGACCATGGTGGAGACGGGGTTCCCAGGCAGACCGAATACCAGACCGCCATGGCTTGAGAGGCCGACCATCAGAGGTTTTCCGGGCTTCAGCGCCACGGCGTCGAAGAGAGTCGTCACTCCCAGCCCGGCCAGGACCTTCTCCACTAGATCGAGGCGACCCACCGACACTCCGCCGGAAAGGAGCAGCGCGTCTGCTTCGAGACCCTCGCCGATGAGCTCTCTCAGCGATTCTTCGGTGTCCAACGCCACGCCCAGGTAGCGCACTTCGGCACCGCTGCTGCGGGCCTGCGCGGTCAGCGAAAAGCCGTTGCTGTTGCGAATCTTGCCCGGCTCGGGTTTCGCGGCGGGATCGACCAACTCGTCACCGGTGGCAATGACCGCCACGCGCGGTCGGCGCCCCACCGGTAGCATGATCTTTCCGACGGTTGCCGCAACGGCCACCGATGCCGCATCGAGGCGAGCGCCCTTCCAGAGAACGATCTCGCCGGCCTTCACCTCCTCGCCGCGCTGGGCTATGTTTTGTCCGGCCGGGACGGAGGCCAATACCTCCACTCGATCGCCGGCGACCCGGGTGTTCTCCACCATTTGTACGGCGTCCGCTCCCTGGGGAATGGGGGCACCGGTCATGACCTGTGCCGCTTCGCCGCGGTTTACGCGGAAGGAAGGAAAGGAACCGGCGGGCACCAGGCCAACGATTCGCAGCGGCGCCGGCAGCGATCTCAAATCGACTACTCGTAACGCGAAACCGTCCACTGCCGATCTGGAAAAGGGCGGCAGATCGATATCGGACACCACGTCTTCGGCGAGCAGGCGACCCGTCGCTTCTTGGAAGGCCACGTTCTCCTTGGGAAGAGTTGGCGTATTCTCCAGAACGATCTGCAACGCCTGTTCAACAGCGATCAAAGGTGACTCCTGAAAGACGCCAATCGTGTTTTCAGCTCAACAGCCGGCCGAGTTTCTGCTCGAGTGCGCGGATCTTGGCTTTCAGACGCGGCAGGGCGCGCATCTCGGCTTGCGCGCGCAAGACTTCTCGATGGGGGCGAGCCGGATATCCAGAGACCTTGGCGCCCGCCGGGACGTCGCCGATCACACCGGACTGAGCGATGAAGATCGCGTCGTCACCCACCTTCAGGTGATCCACCATGCCCACTTGGCCACCCATCATCACTCGTTTGCCAATGGTGGTGCTGCCGGAGACTCCACACTGAGCGGCCATCGCGGTATCCTCACCGATCTCGACGTTGTGCCCGATATGAACGAGATTGTCGATCCGCACTCCTCGCCTTATCAAGGTGCGGCCGAAGTTAGCCCGGTCGATGGTGGCGTTAGCGCCGATCTCGACGTCGTCTTCGATCACCACGATTCCAACGTGCCGGAGCTTGATGAAACGCTCGTTTCTCCTGGCGAAGCCAAAACCGTCGGCGCCGATGACCGCCCCGGGGTGGATGGTCACTCGGGAGCCGAGCAACGACCCCTCACGGATGACGACGTTGGGCCAGATGACGACGTCGTCACCGAGGTGGACTCCGGCGCCGATGTACGCGCCGCTCAGCACGATGGTGCGAGCGCCGATGGATGCCTTGTCTCCGACCAGAACGAATGGGCCAATCGAAGCGCCGTCGCCGAGGTGGGCCGAGTCCGCCACCCGGGCTCGCGGATCGACGCCGGCAGGGGGGACCAACTGATGAGGCGGGTGGAAGAGATCGATGAGCTGGTTCATTGCCAGAACCGGATCGGGCAAAAGAATCTGGGGAACCTGAAGTTGAGGAACCCGCTTGGCGGTGAGGAGAGCGCCCGCCCGCGTCTTGGTCAGGGCGGCGGCGTACCTCGTGTCGGCGAAGAAACTGAGATCCTTGGGTCCCGCCTCAGAAAGAGAGGCGACCCCACTCACCTCAATGCTGCCATCGCCGATCAAATCTCCTTCCACCTGCCTGGCTAACTCGTCGACGCGGAAAGATCGCCGGCTGCTCAAATGCGTTTCTCTTTCGTTGGTCTTGAAAGTCTCGGGGGCATTCTAGGGAAAGCGGATCTCTAAGTCAAAGCGTCGGGGAGTCGGTTCAGGATATAAAGGTCTTCGGAGCCATCCATCTCAAGGAGGGATTCCATGGAGATTCGTAGAAAGTCGGTACTGGTGCTGGGTGCGGGTGGCATGGTGGGAACGGCCCTGGCCCGCCGACTGCTGGATGAACGGCCAAGAACCATGATCCTGCTTTCTCGCACCCGTGAAGAATCCCTCGCCGCCGCCGCCGGCCTCAAGCCGTGGGCAGGGAGAGTGAAGCTCGTTCCGCAGTGGGGCGATATTTTCGGCCTGGCCCGCTTCAAGGACAGATCTCTGGGCGAGCTCCGATCCAATTCGACTTGGAAGCGGGAGCACATCGCGTCACTCATCGCCCAGCTCGACGAGCCCTTGTTGAAACGATACTTCCTTCACCAGGTCATTTCGCGCTTCAAGCCCGACATCGTGGTCGACGCGGTGAACACCGCGACGGCGATTGCCTATCAAGACGTCTACCGGAATTCCCGACTCGCCTTCGAAGCGCTGCGTAGCGGCAAACGGCTGGCGGAACGGCTGGAAGACATGCTGATCGTCAACTACGTTCCTCAGCTCATCCGCCACATTCAGGTCATCTATCAGTCGATGGTGAAAGCCGGTACACGGGTTTATCTGAAAATAGGAACCTCGGGGACGGGGGGGATGGGGCTCAACATTCCCTACACCCACTCCGAGGAGAGGCCCAGCCGGGTGCTACTGTCGAAGTCGGCGGTGGCTGGCGCGCACAGCCTCCTGCTGTTTCTGATGGCGCGAACGCCGGACGGACCCATCGTGAAAGAGATCAAGCCGACGGCGGCCATTGCCTGGAAACAGGTGGGATTCGGTGACGTCGCTATCGGTGGCAGGCCCATAGAGTTGAACGATGCGCCCATGGAGTGGGCAAAACGTCCGGGGAAGGTTTTCCTGCCGCGCGACCCGCGATTTCGGCGGTCCCTGGGCCGACCGCTGCGCTCGGTGTTCATCGACACCGGCGAGAACGGGATATTCTCCTTGGAGGAGTTCAGTACCTTGACCACCGCCGAGCAAATGGAGTTCGTGACACCGGAAGAAATCGCGGACTTTTCCGTTTATGAGATCAAGGGGGGCAATACCGGTCACGACGTCATTAATGCTCTGGACAATGCCGCACTGGGGCCCACCTACCGGGCGGGCCTCATGCGCCACTGGGCCATGGAGAAGATGATCGCTCTCGAGAAGGAGCACGGTGTCGCAAGCGTCGCTTTTGAGATGTTGGGGCCGCCGCGCCTGTCCAAACTGCTCTTCGAAGCACATCTCCTGCGAAGGAGCTTCGTCACTATGTCGTCTGTTCTGGAGGCCGGTGCCGAGCACATCTCGCAAAGGCTGACTGCCGATCTCAGCGCCGACGCCGAGCTCCGCAGCGAGATCGTATCCATTGGGATCCCCATTTTGTTTCCTGACGGGAAGCTACTGCGAGGACCGGAAGTCAAGGTGCCGGCGCCGGTCACCGAGAAGGACTCGTATCGGGTGACGCCGGAGCGACTGGAGAGTTGGATCGAGGGGGGGTGGGTGGATCTGAGGCCCAAGAACATGAGACGCTGGTTGAAACGATTTCGTTTGATTCAAGAAGAAGTCGCCGCCGTTCCCCCGACCGACACCAGCTCTCGTTTTCTGCGGGACGCCACCTTCTGGCAAGCGGCTGGCGAGATCCAGCCCGGCAAGGTGGTGGGTTGGATCTTCGCGGTGGAGGAGGCGGGTGCCCGTATGAAATAGATGCGGTGGGCGAATCATTCACTCCAGGCGGTCGAGCGCGCCTTTCGCCAGGTCAGCATTGACGTCGTCGGGTGCCAGCTCGAGGAAAGCCTCCAAGTGGGTTTCCGCCTCCTCGACCGGGCAAGTGGGCTCCCGCGCGCACAGGACGCCGAGAGTCAGCTGGGCCTCGGTGTGCCGAGGCGCGATGTCGACGAGTTCCCGCAGCGCGTTCATCGCTTCCGGAACGCGGTTATCGGTCAGCAAGACCGCGGCAAGGCTCCACAGAAGCTCCGAGCTGTCCGGACGTATCTGGAGGGCCTGCTGGTAGAACGCGGCCGCTTCCTCGAAATCGAGGGCTTGGCTTCTTTCCTCGGCCTGCTTGAGTAAGGCCGACATCTTGGATTCCACCAGGGCGTCCAGTGTTTGCTTGTGCAAGTAGGATTGCTCGAGCTCTCCCAGCTGGCCGTACAGATCGACGAGGGCCCGCCGTGCCATGAGATTGTCTCCGTTCAACTCGAGAGCGTTCTCGAACTCGCGCGCCGCCTCGGAGTACCGCCCTTGCCCATACAGCGAAAGGGCCAAGTTGTAAGTGAACTCCTCGTCTCGGGTGAGCCGCAGCGCCTGGCGAGCGCTCCTCTCCGCAAGGCTGTACATGCCCTTGTCGATGTACAGTCTGGAAAGGTCTCTCAAGGTCGGCAGGTCTCCGGGATCGAGACGGTGAGCCGCCTCGAAGACTTCCAGCGCCTCCTCGCGCCGCTCGGCGCGCAGGAGCAGTCTCCCCAGCTTCCACAGCGTCGTGGGAGACGGAGGGTGACGGTTGAAATATTGAAAGAGCTCTTGAATGGCCAAGGGGACGGCTTCCTCCGGATAGTCCGAGGGGGCTCTCAGCGGGTCGAAGTAATCAAACGACAAGGACGCCAGACGCTCCGGGCTTGCCGCGGCTCGGGCATAGAGGAGCGCGACGTCATCAAAATAAAGAAGACTGAGCTTTTTGATCTCCCCCAGCTCATACGCTTTCTGTTCCGCAAAGTCCTTGCTGGCCAGAGCGAGATCGAGCTCGTGCTCATCGAGAATCTGAGTGAGTCGCTTCCCGCTGGTCTCTCGCTGAAACGCCTCGATCGAGCGCGCGCGTAGGTAGGCGAAGGGGACAAGCCGCGGGCCGCCGGTCCAGAGCGCCAAGCCGCCCGATTCCGGGACATTGAAGATACTCTGCTCGAGCCCTTGCTCAGCGAGGAAGCTGTTGGCCGCCGCGAACGGGTGTCGATCCGGCGGGAGCATCGCGGTAGGAAGAACCCATGCCGCCCCGGCGGCGAGGGCGACCCCCCTCTTGGTGAAAAGCCGGAGCATCGAAAAGCGAGAGGCAGAGATCTTGTCGCCCAGGGCGGCAAGTGAGCGGCAGGCCGGCGGCACCGCGACCGCGGCGAAAAACGGGATGAAATGCCGGGATAGAAGCGAGAGCAGCAGGAAACCACTGGTTGCCAGGGTCTCGAAAGGCAGTGCAAAAGGCGAAGCCGCCACGGCCAGCGCGCCGGCGGCCGCCGCCAAGAGAAAAAACATCGCGTCTCGGTCGACCGATACTGGATCCCAGCGGTGAATTCCTGCTTCCCGAAGGAGAACCGCTTCTTCGAACGGGTTCTCGAGGCTCTGGAGCTCCGGCGAGGTGGCGAGGAAGACGCTGGCGGTGACCGCCCCCACCGCCAGCAAGACCAGGGGCTCCCCAAAAGTGGGCCAGCCTCCGACCGTTCGCTCCTGCCGACGTGCGGCGCGAATCGCACCCACCAGGGAGGCGGCCAGTGCGAGTCCTCCCAGACCGAAGCCCACCATGGCCTCTCGATTCAGAAGGGGCCAGATTCCCATCGGCAGCAAAAGAAAAAGCAACCACCATTTGTTTCTTTCGCGCAGAACGCTCCAACAAAAGACCATGATGGCCAGAAGGGGCCAGGAAAAGAGCGATGTCGAGATGTCGAGGGCGGTTGCGGCCAATGATGCGGCGGCGGAGGCGGCCGCGAAACCGGCGCCACCAGGTCGTACGAGATAGAGGAGGAGCGCGCTCCCCGCCAGGCAGGCGGCGCCGAGCAGTCGGAGCCCGCGCTCTCCGGCGGCACGATGGGCCTGAAAGAGAACCCAGCTCCCCAGCCATCCGCCTGTCTCTCCGGGACTCGTCGAAGAAAGGAGCGTGTCGGGGGGCGTCAGCCGACCGGTTTCACTGACCTGCCGGCCTTGGGCGAGATCGAGATAGCCGCTGTCGGTGAGAGGCAAACGAGCGCCCAGCCAACCTCCCAGCACGATCAGAATCAGAGGAAGAAGGCGGGACACGAGCTCCTAATGTCGGGTCGAGGGGTTCTTGTGAAGCTCCTCGTTGGTGATGTCTTCGCTGCCAGCGTAACCAACCACCGATCCAGTCTCTTGCTTGTGAGATTGCACCTTCGCCGGGTCGAGGCCGTTCCTATTGAGTATGCCCCCGCGCGAGTCGGATACGCCAATGACCT
>DATDRI010000185.1:0-2743 GCA_035291825.1 Vicinamibacteria bacterium
CATGTCCTTGGCGTCGGTGTTTTCCGGCCGGCGGTATTCCTACGACCGATCTCGTGCTGACTACATGAGGGCCGCGTACAAATCCAAGGCTTCGCTTCTCTATTGGCTCAGGTCGCAGGGATACGAGACGTTCGCCTACGTCACCAACGCGTGGCAAAACCGAGATGGCCTCTTCGATCATATGGTTCGTCATGGAGACGCCGCGATGGACGAGCTCCTTGCTATCAATTCCGAAGCCTTCTGGAATCTCTGGCTCTACGCCCATATCCCCACACCGGTGCGCGACAGGGTCTTGCGAACCACCTGGTTCAGCCGGCTCAACGAAGAAGATCTGCAGCAGCTCGGGGAAGAGAGACTGCTACCCCACTCCGCTCCGGTGACCTCCTACCTCGGCTTCCGGAAAATGATGGCGGAGGAAAAAACTCTTCCCGCCTCCGGCCGTTACACGTTGGTGCACGTCATTATTCCGCACCATCCCTACAAGCTCGAGGCCGACTGCACCTACAGCGTGGGGTCCTCGACGACCGGCGTCATCGAGCAATCCCAATGCGCTCTGAAACTGATTGTGGAGTTCCTCGATCTTCTCAAGGAGCTGGGGCGTTTCAACGACTCTTTGTTAATCATCCACGGCGATCATGGAGGCCCCCATCGCACCAGGAACGGTACGCTGGTGAGCGGGGCGCGCTCGCGATCGCTGGATGCCGTGCTGCTCGTCAAACCCGCGGGTGCAACGAGCGTTGGCAGGCTGGAGATCCTGGATTCGGAGACGAGTCTCTTGGACATTCCGTCCATCGTCATGAGCTCCGTTGCCAACCGAGACTCCAGCGGCCCGCAAGAAACGCCATGGAGCCGCCCGGGCTCCGTCGTTCCCTTCGTCGAAGGTGAGCTGATCGACTCGGCCGAGCTCATTCTGAAACGGCACGGATTCGCTCTCGGAGAGGTGAGTCAGATCCACAGTGAACGTCACCCCAAGGGTATCGTCATCTCCCAGGATCCTCCCGCCTACCAAAGCGGACACACCAAGGAGGAGGTGGCCGTTGTGCTCTCCCTGGGACATGCGGATGACGACGACGTCATGCCCGACTTCGTTGGGCGTGATGTCGCTCTGGTCTCAGATTGGCTTCGACGGAGGCGCCCGGCCCCTGCTTCCAGCATACGGCGCATTGAGCACGCCGGAGCCCCAGAGGGAATGATAGTGAGGCAGACTCCTCAGGCGGGCACCAGGACCGATGGGGGGGAGATCGTGTTCTACGTCAGTAAGGGCAACTAGTCTGGCTCGGCTAGCGCACCCGCGCAGGAGCTGGAAAGGCAGCCCTCTTCGTGACAGGCGCCCAGGGGCTTCTTAGATCCACTCCTCCATCACACTGGTCCGATCCGGCTTGGCGGGAAGGCTCAGGGTAAAAGTCGTACCGCTCCCCGGTTGGGAGCTCACCCCTACCTCGCCGTTGTGCGATACGGCAATCTTCTGCACGATGGAAAGGCCGAGACCGGTGCCCTCCGGCTTGGTGGTAAAGAAGGGCGAGAAAATCCGGCGAAGATCTTCCTCTCGAATCCCCGGACCGTTATCGGAGACTCGAACGAAGGCGAAGCCGTCGCGTCCCCCTGTTTGCAGCCGCACCTCCCCGGCGCTCTTGCCCTGGCCCGCCGCGTCGATGGCATTGAGCACGAGATTGGAGGCTGCTTTCCGCAGGAGCATCTCATCGGCTTCCACCTGGAACGGTTGAGCCTGAACGATCAGGCGAACACCTGCCGCTCGAGCCTGTGGCTCGAGGTCACGACTCAGATCCTCCGCCATTCCGGCGATGTCGAATGGTGCGGTCCGCACCGCTTCCGGCCGAGCAAATTGAAGAAATTCAGTGACCACTCTGCTGAGCGATGCGCACTCGTCCACCAGAGCGCTCGCTGCCTCGGAGGGCCCCGCCTCCCCGAGAAGCTTGGCATTACCCAGGATGGTGGCCAGACTATTGCGAAACTCGTGAGCGATGCCCGCCGACATCTCTCCCAGCCGCGCCAAGTTCTCCTTTAGAAAGAGCCTCTCTCGAAGCTCGATGACCTCGGTCAAATCGGCGAAGAGACAGAGCACCCCTCGGATCTGCCCCTCCGCCGACCGGAGAGGTAGGACGCTGGCCCCCAAATGAATCGTTTCTCCCGATGGTCGTCGATAGTTGACGAGACGCCGGAGCGCCAGCGGCCCTTGCGACACGGCGCTCCCTGCCCAGTCAGCGAGCACTTCCGACCCGGGGAAAGCCTGAGAGAAGCTCTTGCTCGCCAGGGAGGGAGCGTCCACTCCAAAGATTCTCTCCGCCGCCGGGTTCACCAGAACGACGTGTCCGCCGTCGTCCAGGCTCACTAGGCCGGTATTCATGCTCCGGATGATATCCGTGGCCAGGGCCTGGGACTCGTCGGCCCGCGTCTTTTCCAGCCGGTGCATCTCTGCTAGAAGCTTCTCTTTCTCCTTGAGCCTCGCCACTACATCTTGAAAGGTGGAGAGAAGGAAGTGCCCTTCGTCCTGGGAGGCGGCCGCCGAAGTGAGATCCCCGGCCACCGAACGAGCCTCGGCAACCAGCCGGCGATGCGGCACGAGAAGACTGTTGAGAAAAAGAACCAGGGTGAGCAGCACCAGGCTCATCGCCGACACCTGGTAGACGAGCGTGGAACGAAAGCCCCGGTTCGCCTCCGCCAAGGATGAGGCCGGAATTCGCACCCGGAGCACGCCCCAATCGCTCCCATCCCCGCGCCGGAG
>DATDRI010000186.1:0-3736 GCA_035291825.1 Vicinamibacteria bacterium
CATCCGACTATCGGTTCTCGCCGTTCTTTGCCTCGCCGGATGCGCCGCCGAGGAGCCGTCGGTGACCATCCCGCCGGTCGAAAGGGTCATTCTCATATCCATCGACACCCTGCGGGCCGATTTCCTGGGTTGCTACAATCCGGAGCGCGACACCAGTCCCCACCTCGACCAATTCGCCTCCCATAGCGTGGTTTTCACCGACGTCCTCTCCCACGCCTCTTCCACCGCCACCTCTCACAAGTCCATCCTCTACTCGCTCTATCCAAGCGTCCACAAAACGAGCAAGGACACGGTTCCGGTGGAGCATCTGGTATCACCACTTCAAGCCCTGCAGGCGGCTGGATTCGTAACCGCCGGCATCGTGGGAGGGGGTCAGCTACGGGCGGAGTTCGGGTTCGCCAAGGGTTTCGACGAGTATATCGAGCTTCCTCCTCTCCTGCGCGGGAACCAGCTGCAGGCTTTCGAGGAGGAGTCCTTCAAGTGGCTCGCCGAGCACCGGCAAGACAAGTTCTTTCTATTCCTTCATAACTACGAGCCCCACTGTCCTTACGATGCGCCCGACGAATACTCGAGTAAGCGCGCCGGATGGTACCAAGGAGAGGTGGATCCCGGACAATGCGGGGCGCAGTATTACAACAAGCTTCAGATGGGGAAAGACGACTTTCAATTCGTGCGAGATCTCTATGCCGCCGAGGTCGAGTACCTGGACGACGCCCTCGGACGTCTTTTCGGCGAGCTGAAACGCCTCGGGTTGTACGACAGCTCCTTGATCCTCTTCACCTCAGATCATGGAGAAAGCCTGGGGGAGCGTGGATACGTTGGGCACAATCGGCTCTACCACGTGCAATTGCGAGTGCCCCTCATCGTCAAGCTCCCGGACACTCCTCCTTCCCGGATCGACACGCCGCTGGAATCCATTGATCTGATGCCGACCATCTTCGCCTCGGTGGGCGTCGAGCCGCCCTACCGCTTCCAGGGGAAGAGTCTCCTGCCGCTGATGCTTGGTCACCCTCCCCAAGACACGGATCGCTTCCGGATCGCCACCCATTCCAACCTCGTCTCGATCCACAGAGGCCGCTGGCACTTGGTGTACAGCCCGGACGGACATCGCACCGAGCTCTACGATTTCCGCGCCGATCCCGAGGAGGTCGATGACCTTTCCGCCGACAACGAGCCCATCGTCCGAGAGCTTCAGGATTACTACCACCGGATGGAGCAGGATAGCCGCGAGCTGGCGGACCAGTTCGAGCTCCGTGACGGGGGGGCGCCGGTGTTGGACGAGAAGGCTCGCGAGGAGCTCAAGGCGCTGGGCTACATCCAATAGAGCGGTCCGAGGATCTTCGCTAGAATGGAGGCGGTGTGGCAATGAAGCAAGTCCTCTCCAGGCTCCGTCTTGGGTTACTATCCTGCGGCATGGTGAGCACGCTGGCGATAGGAGCTTGCTCGGACCGCGGCAGCGACGATCGTGGAACCCCTGAGACCGCGGAAGCCCGCTTCCGAGAGCTCGAGCTGCGGCTCCTCGATGCCGAGACCGTCCGCGTGAAAGGCGGTGCCGGCTCGACGGGAACGGTAGCCTCGGCCCTGGAAGGCGAGGCTCTCCTCGCCAGCGGCAATCGCGCGCATCTCCAGTTCACCGGTGAATTCGGATCCGCTAGCGTGGCACTCGCGCTGGTCTCGGACGGACAGCAAGTATGGGGCGGCAACGGAACCGAAAGCTTCGAGATAGAGGCGCCCACCGCGCTGAACGAGGCCATTCTTCTCGGCTTCACTCGAATGGGCATCCTGCACAACCTGGCCCTTCTAAGCGGTGCCAGTCCGCCCGATGGTACCGACGGGAGCATCCGCGATTGGCTCACGGTGACGAATTTCGCTTGGGGTGAGCCGGAGACGGTGGATGGAGTTCCGACCGAGACGCTGAGATTCGACGTCACCGTTCACGGGAGGCCTTCCGCCCAGGCGGTTCTATGGTTGGGACGGGAGAGCGGGCTTCCCGTCCAGCGCGAGCAGATCGTCAAATTCCCGGACGGCGAAATGAGGGCGGTCGAGGTCTATCAGACGGTCGAGACCGATGCCCCATTCGAGTCCGGGAAGTTCGTCGTGCCATAGCGAAGACGCCCTTGGCAGCTCCCATCCAAACGGCTCGCCTCCTTCTCCGCCCCTTCCGCGACGAGGATGAAACCGGCCTCGATCGCCTTTGGAACGACCCTCTGGTGCGCCGCTATCTCTGGGACGGCCGCCCGGTGCCGCGCCAGGTGGTGGTCAAACAGATCGACCTCAGCCGCCGCAGCTTCAAAGAACATGGTTTCGGCCATTTCACCATCTCTCCCCGGGAGGCTCCGAGCCGGATCATCGGCTTCGTGGGGCTCAGCGTCAAAGAAGCCTCAGGCACAACCGAGCTCTACTTCGCGCTCCTTCCCGCCCACTGGGGCCAGGGGCTGGCGACCGAGGCGGCCAAGGCCATACTGCAATTCGGATTCGAGGAAATCGGCTTGGCGGAGATCGAGGCCGGTGCCGATCCGCCCAACGCCGCCTCCTTCCGCGTCATGGAACGCCTGGGAATGGTTTTTGCGGAGGATAGGCGGGTGGGAAAGCTTCCGGTGAGGTACTATCGCATCCGCCGGCAATCCCTCGCCTTGCGGTAGAATACGTCTCGAAATGTACTACCTGCTGTTCTACGACTACGTCGATGATGTGGTCGACCGGCGAGCGCCGCTGCGCGAGGAGCACTTGGGCCTGGCCCGAGAAGCGCACCAGCGCGGCGACTTGCTTTACGGGGGAGCGCTGGCCGATCCGGTCGATCAGGCGGTGCTGGTCTTCAAAGTCGAGGACCCCTCGAAGATCGAAGACTTCGTCGCCTCCGACCCCTACGTCAGCGGGGGACTGGTGAAACAGTGGCGGATCCGCAAGTGGAACGTGGTCATCGGCGCGGAAGGAAATTAGCGATCGACGGGAGAAAGGCCGGTCGGACAGGCCACGCCCGTACCGCCGTGCCCGCAGTACCCGCCGGGGTTCTTAGCCAAATACTGCTGGTGATAGCCCTCGGCGTAGTGGAACCCGGGGGCGTCTTCGATCTCGGTAGTGATCGGATGGTAGCCCGCCGCCGAAAGAACCTCTTGATACGCCTCTCGCGAGGCGAGAGCCGCTTTTTTCTGCTGGTCGCTGTACGTGTAGATCTGGGAACGGTATTGCGTCCCCATGTCGGCTCCCTGCCGCATGCCCTGGGTCGGATCGTGGGCCTCCCAGAAGAGCTTCAGAAGCTTCTGGTAGGAAATCACCGCCGGATCGAAGGCCACCAGCACGACCTCGGCGTGGCCGGTCTGACCGCTACAGACTTCCTGATAAGTCGGGTTGGGCGTGTACCCTCCCGCGTAACCGACCGCGGTGGTATAGACGCCCTCCGTCTCCCAGAAGGCCTTTTCCGCACCCCAGAAACATCCCAGCCCGAACATCGAGGTTTCGAGACCCTCGGGAAAAGGCGGCTTCAAAGGATTTCCGTTGACAAAATGCAGTTCCGGAACCGGCATCTCTTGCGCCCGGCCGGGGAGAGCCCTCTCTCGCGTCGGCATCTCAGTCTTTCTCGAGAACATGGAGACTCCTTGGACAACCCACCCAGTTTGTCTCGATTCCCTGATACTTTCAAGACGTTCCGACTTCCGATAAGGTTGACTCGCTAGAAGACCCGAAAGGAGCCACTCCACCGCATGGAAGTCTTCGACCGCCAGATGGCTCTTCGACA
>DATDRI010000187.1:0-20361 GCA_035291825.1 Vicinamibacteria bacterium
GCCTCTTCCGCGCCGGTGCGCACAAGCTCGAAGGAGGCGCGGGCGCCCAGGATCAGGCTCAGCGCGTCGATGAGAATCGTCTTGCCGGCGCCGGTCTCCCCGGTCAGCAGGTTGAGCCCAGGCTCGAAGTCAACCTGGAGCTCGTCGATCACGGCGACGTTGCGGACTCGAATCCACGCCAGCATGGAGGTATGGCTTTCCCCGTGCAATGTACCACAGCGTTTCCAGGCCGAGAAGACTCCGCCAAGCTCCGGCGAGCTCATAGGAGATGGGGACGAAATTTTCGGGTAACGGCTCCCCGAGTGGCGCATGGGTTCATTTTCTTTGACAGGTCCCAAGTCCTTGTGGTAGCGTGACCTGCAGTCATCATCATGTTGTGGCCGGAGGCCAGTTGGCGCCAATTCAGGAAATCACAGCGATACCTCTTGAAACCCCGGAAGGCCTAGACCCTTTTCAACTGATCGCCGATTCGGGACCGGTAGTGCTGGTGGTCCTGGCCATCTTGGCGGTCTTCTCCCTCGTCTCGTGGGCCATCATTCTGAGTAAATGGACGACGCTCCGCCGTGCCGAGGCTCACTCCCGAGCCTTCTTGGAGATTTTCAGACGCAGCAAGAAGTTCTCGGAAGTCCACTCGGTCTGTCATCAGCTGCGCGCCAGTCCCCTAGTGGGCATGTTCCTGGCGGGCTACAATGAGCTTGGCCATCAACTTCGATCGCGGAGTGGCAAGAGCCATCCCATGAGCGGAGCGGCGCCGGAATCGGAGGGCAGTCAGATCAAGAGTCTGGACAGTGTGGCCCGTGCCTTGGTGCGCGCTTCCAATGCCGAGATGGCACGCCTGGAAAAGCGCCTGGGGTTTCTCGCCACCACCGGCAGCGCCACTCCTTTCATTGGTTTGTTCGGAACGGTTTGGGGAATCATGAACGCTTTCCAGCGGATCGGCGCGGTGCAGGCGGCCAACATCAGCGTGGTCGCCCCGGGAGTGAGCGAAGCGCTCATCGCCACCGCGGGGGGCCTGGCGGCGGCCATACCGGCGGTGATCTTCTACAACTACTTCGTCAACTGGGTGAAGCTGATGGCAACGGAAATGGACGACTTCGCCCTCGAGTACATCTCCATCATCGAAAGGAACTTCACCTAAGCCCATGAACTCAGGCGGAGGAGAGAGCGGGCAGAAGCGAAGCTCGGCGCTGGACATCTATTTCAGCTCGCGTGGCCGCCGCACCAGTCAGGCCATGTCCGAGATCAACGTCACTCCCTTCGTGGACGTGGTTCTGGTCTTGCTCATCATCTTCATGATCACCGCCCCCATGTTGCTGCGGGCCATGGACATCAATCTGCCTGCCGCCGGACTCCGCCAGGATCAGGCCACCGAGCGCATCATCGTGACCATCGACGCGGAGGGCCGCACCTATATCGATGACCGGGCGGTGAACGTGGCTCTCTTGGAGCAGCGGGTCCGGGATGCGGTGGAGCTGCGGGGCGTGCGGATTGCCTATCTGCGCGCCGATGAGGAGCTCCGCTACAAGCAGATCATTTCCGTCATGGACTTGATGAAGCGGGCGGGCGTGGACACCATCGGCTTGGTGTATGTCTACCCGGAGGAGAGGCAAGCGCAGTGAGTGCGGCACATGCTGTTCGCTCTCTGACTGGCCCCTACGATCCGTTCCGGATCATGTTGTGGTGGTCCGCCGCTTTGCACATCGCGGTCTTCGTCTTCATCGGAATCGCCTCCCGTTTCGGCACCAGGCCGTCACCCTTGCCGCAGGCGGTGGCCTGGGTCGTGCCGGGAGTTCCGGGACCGACGCAAGGCATGGGAGGGAGTCCCGAGCCCAGCACGCCGACTCCGCCCCCGGAGCCGGAACCGGAGGACGCCCCGCAGGTGGTGCGTCCCACCAAGGAAGAGCGCGAGCAGATTCCTCTGCCCGACGCCCCGACGCGAAGGACGCCACCCCAACCGGAGAAGCCTTCCTCGGGGCTCACCGGCCGGGACGCGGCCAGCGCCGACTCGGCGCAGCTCAAGTCCACCGGTTCGCCCAGGTCGACGCCGGGCCTGGGGCTGGGGGGCAGCGGAGGCTCGGCCTTCGATCAGGAGTTCGAGTACGCCTACTACGTGCAGCAGATGCTGGGACGGATCAGCGCGCACTGGCAACGCGTGCCGGTCCGCGGCAACGCCATCGTCATCGTCGGCTTCACCATCTTGAAGGACGGGCGCTTAGAGGACGTGAGGGTGGAGCAATCGAGCAGCGTTTCGATTCTGGACCGCGCCGCCTCGCGGGCCGTCTACCTTTCCGACCCCATGCCGCCGCTTCCCAACTCGTATCCCCGGGACCGGGTGGGGGTACATCTTCGTTTCCAGTACTCGGACACCTATTGAGGGCGACGACAAAATGAGAGCGGTTCTTCTGAGTCTTACGGCATGGGCATCCTTCGCGGTGGTGGCCGCATCGGCGCAGGATTCACCGATCCCACCGGGGCAACAGTCTACCGACTGGTGGGTGGACGTGGCGCGACCCGGCCGTCCGGTCTACATGGCGCTACCGACCTTCGAGCTGAGAGGCAGCACCGCCGCGGAGGCGGCGGAGGTTCTCTCCAACGTGGTGTGGGCCGATCTGGAGTACGCTTCCATCTACCGCTTGGTGCCCAAGAACCTCTATAAGATCGCGGGGGGAGACGTGAGTCCCTCCTCCATCGACTACTATCAGTGGGAATCCATCGGGACCGACATCTTGGTGGTGGGAACGGCGGAGATCCAGCAGAATCGTCTGGTCTCCGAGGTTCGTCTGTACGCCGTTCAAGCCCAACAGATGATCTTTGGAAAGCGCTATGAAGGCTCGGCCTCCCGAGCCCGCGCCATGGCCCACCAAATCTCCGATGACATCCTGCTGCAGGCCGGCAACTACCAGGGAGTGGCGCGCACCCAGATCGCTTTTTCCACCGACCGCAGGGGCGAGCAAAGCAAAGAGATCTACGTCATGGACTACGACGGAGAGAACCAACGCCCTCTCACCGCCAACGCGTCCCTCAACCTGACGCCCACCTGGTCCCCGGATGGTCGGGCCATTGGCTACATCTCCTATCGAAAAAACAGTCCCGATCTCTATCTCGCCTTCATCAACGAAGCGCGCAGCGAAACGCTGGTGGCCGGACAGGGCATGACCTTCACCCCCTCCTGGTCACCGGACGGGAGCAGGATCGCCTTCACCTCCACGCGCGACGGGAACTCCGAGATCTACGTCATCAGTCCCGATGGGTCCGGACTGCGAAGGCTGACCAACCATCCCGCAATCGACACGTCCCCCTGCTGGTCCCCCAATGGCCGGGAGATCGCCTTCACTTCCGATCGGGCCGGCGCCCCCCAGATCTACGTGATGGACATCGACGGCCTGAACCTGAGACGCATCTCCTACCATGGTTCGTACAACGATTCGCCGTCCTGGTCGCCTTCTCGGAACTACAGCGAGATCGCCTTTGCGTCACGCATCGAACGAGGCCCCTTCGATATCGTCGTCTATAACTTCGAGACCCAACAGGTGCGGCAGCTGACCACCGGTCGAGGAAGCAACGAGAGCCCGACCTGGTCCCCCAACGGCCTGCACCTCGTCTTCACCTCCACCCGCACCGGATCCTCGCAGGCGTTCGTCATGAACCGCGATGGCTCGAATCAACGACCGCTGACTTCGGTGGGCAACAACACCACACCCAAGTGGGGTCCGATTCCGGGAGGCGTCGAGCCATGATGCGGAGGCGCCCGCCCTATTTGACCAGGTGTCGGGTGGAGAGTATATCGGTGGCAGAGGGTCGGAGGGACGAGACGCGCCACATGAGATAAGCCGCATGAGCCAACTGAGGAGGTAGCGCTGTGAACATCTTGAGGATCCGTATCCGCTCGCGAGTGTGGGGAGCCTTGGGCACCCTAGCGCTCGCCGCGAGCCTGGCCTGTGGGGGCTCCGCCAACCGTCCCCCGGCGACCACGCAGCCGCGGCCACCCGTTCCGTCGCCGTCCGCCCCCTCGTCGCAGCAGCAACAACCTCGATCCGAGGGCTCGGACTCCGGCCTGGCGAACATCGGCGAGAGCGACGACATCCTGTCCATGAGTCTCGAGGACATCAACGCCCAGTCGCCGCTTTCCGACATCCACTTCGGCTACGACAGCGCACAGCTCACCAACGAGGCGCGGGCCGGCTTGGAAGCCAATTCAAAGTGGCTGCTTCGGAATCCCAGCGTGACGATTCTCATCGAGGGGCACTGCGACGAAAGAGGTACGGTCGAGTACAACCTGGCACTGGGCGAGCGGCGGGCGATGGCCGCCTATAATTTCATGCTGAACATGGGAGTACCCGCCGCGCGCATGAAGACCATCAGTTACGGCAAGGAGTTCCCGGTCGACCCGGGACACGACGAGGCGGCCTGGACCGGGAATCGGCGAGATCACTTCGTCATCACATCCAAGTGAAGGGGCAAGAAAGGTGTGAGGCAAAAGACTCTCGTCCTTCATTCTGTTCTTCACGGTCGTCTTCCCGCTTGCCACGCGGACCGCGGCTCAGAACCACGAAGAGATCATGGCGGAAGTGAAGCGCCTGCAGGTGCAGGTATCTCAGCTCGAGTCCAATCAGATCCAGCTCTGGCAGGCGGTGCAAAAGGTCGAAAGTCTCCTTCTCCAGCAGGATACCGCCGTCCGTCGCGCCCTGGTGGACACCGGCACGACGCTGGAGGGCCTCCAGCAGAGCCTGCTGGTTCTCTCGGAGAAGCTGGACGAGACGAACGCGCGGTTGGGAAACCTCCGACAGGAAATGGCGTCTCTGCGTCCCAGCCAGCCCATCGTCATTCCGGAAGGCGGCGTCCCGCCGCCCGAGGGGGGAGAGCAGACACCGCCGGAGATGCTCCCGCCGTCCGTCGCGGTGGGAGCCGCCGATCTGTACCAGCAGGCGTACACCGACTACACGCAAGGGCGTTACCCCCTTGCCATCTCTGGATTCAAGGACGTCATCGCCGCCGAGCCCGACAGCGATCTGGCGGACAACTCTCAGTACTGGATCGGGGAGTGCCTTCTCGCCCAGAGGCAGTACCGGGAGGCCCTGGAGGCCTTCGACGCGGTGCTGAGCCTTTACCCGGCGAGCAACAAGCGGCCGGAAGCGACCTACAAGAAGGCGGTGGCCCTGGACGGCTTGGGTAGTCGAGACGACGCTATCAGGCAGCTAGAGCTGGTGATCGAGAATTATGCCGGCACTCCCGCGGCGAGAGCGGCGGAGGGGATGCTCCGATCGCTACGTCAATAGGGGGCCACCCGGTAGGAGGGAAGCATATGCGAGGGGTCAACAAAGTCATTCTGATCGGCAACCTGGGGAGGGATCCCGAGATCCGTTACGTTCGTGACGGCACGCCGGTCGCCAACTTGAGAATCGCCACCACCGAGACCTGGAACGATCAGAACGGCCAGCGCCAGGAACGGACCGAATGGCACCGGATCGTGGCCTGGGGGAAACTCGCGGAGATCGCCAAGGAATACCTGACCAAGGGCAGGCAGATCTACGTGGAGGGACGCTTGCAGACGCGATCCTGGGATGATCGGGAGGGGAAGAAACGCTATACCACGGAGGTGCGCGCCGACCAGATGATCATGCTGGGTACCCGCGGCAGCGGGAAGGACTTCCCCGCCCCTCCCGACGCCGAACCGCCGTCCGAACCGCCGTCCGAGCAACCGTCCGAGCAACCTCCCGACCAACCCTTCGAGGCGACGGACGAGGACGTACCTTTCTAATTAACGCCCCGCTCGGCCGTAGCGATCTTCCAAGCGAACGACATCGTCGAGCTCAGGAGTCGATACCTCCAGGACGTCGGAAGTCTCCTCGGCGATCATGCGGTGGATGGTTCCGGGGCGGAGGTGAAAGCTGTCTCCGGGCGACATGACGATCTTCCGGCGCGACTGACCCGGCTCCTCGACTTCCAGGATCAGCTTACCGCTCTCGAGCCGGATGGTCTCCTCTTTGACCTTGTGATACTGCAAGGAGAGCGCCTCACCGGCCTCGATGTGCAGCACCTTCCCGACGTAGCGCTCGGTCTTCGCCCAAATGATCTCGTATCCCCATGGCTTGTCCACACGCTCCGTCACGTCCGGTGTCCCACTTCCTTCCTTACCAGTAGAGTCCCCTGGGAATGCGATCCGCCATCCGATCTCGTACGTAGTCCGAGATCTCCTGAGCAGTGGGAAGCCGGAGAGCCTGGTCGGCAATCTCTCTCGCCTCCTGCAGAGAGAGCTTCCTGATGATGTCCTTCACCGAAGCGATGAAGGGAGCGTTCATGGAAAGCTCGTCGAGCCCCAAACCGACCAAGACCACCACCAACATGGGGTCGGCCGCCATCTCGCCACACACGCCCACCGGGATCCCCGCCTGGTGCGCGGAGTCGACCACGAAGCGGATGGTGCGTAGCATCGCCGGATGGAGCGGCTCGTACAGATAAGAGACCGTTTCGTTTCCCCGATCCACCGCCAGAAAGTATTGGATGAGGTCGTTGCTGCCGATGCTGAAAAAATCGGCATGGGGAGCCAGCAGATCCGCGGTGATGGCGGCGGAAGGTACCTCCAAGGTCACGCCCGCCGGTAGATCGGGCGAGAACTCCTGCCCGGAAGCCTTCAGCTCCTCCTTGGTCTCCTCGAGAACCTCACGCGCCTCCCGAAGCTCTTCCACGCCGCTGATCATGGGGAACATGACCTTGACGTTGCCATGGGCGCGCGCCCGCAGGAGGGCCCGCAGCTGGGTCTTGAAAAGCTCGCGATAGAGCGGGTTGCGAAGCAGCAGTCGGGTTGCCCTCAGCCCCAGCGCCGGGTTGAGCTCGGTGCCTTCTCCTCTCGGCATTCGTTGTCCCCGGGTGAGATCGAATGTTCTCACGATCACCGGTAGCGGTTTCATTTGCTCGGCCAGCCCCCGATAAACCTCGAACTGGTCTCCTTCGGCGGGGAACTCCCCTCCGGAGTGGTTCAAGAGCCACTCGGAGCGAAAGAGGCCGATGCCGTCCGCCGATTGGCCCAGCACCTCCGCACACTCTTCCGGGGAGTCGACGTTGGCCTGGATGCTCACCCGGTGCCCGTCCAGAGTCTCCGCCGGCAGGTTTCTCAGTCGGGTCCAATTCCTTTCCAGAGTTCGATACTTCCGTTGTTTGGACCGGTATTCGCGGAGCGTTTGCCGATCGGGGTTGACGATCACCAGCCCTCCACTGCCATCCACAACCAGCGGGGCCCCGGGATCGGCGTAGACCATGAGATTGTGAACGCCCACCACGCACGGCACCCCTACCGAACGAGCAATGATGGCGGTGTGGTAAGTGCGGCTGCCGCCCTCCATGGCGAGACCAGCTACGTGCTCCCAGTCGAGCTGTCCGGGATCGGAAGGCCGCACGATATCCGACACCAGAATGTAGTCCCGCTCCAGCTTGCCGTGATGTCGTTGATGCCCGCCCGCCAGGTTCCGGAGCAGTCTTCCCGCAACGTCGAATATGTCTCCCTTGCGTTCACGAAGGTAGTCGTCTTTCAGAGAGTCGAAAATCGCCGCCAGCTCTCCCAGTGTTTCCTTCAAGGCCCACTCGGCATTGACGCGTTCCTCGCGGACGACGTCCAGAACCCTGTCGATCAACAGCGGATCGTCCAACATGAGGATTTGAGCGTCGAAGATGTACCCGTGCTCCCCACCCAATCGGTCCACGGTGCGTGCCTTCATGTCTTCCAGCTGGCGCCGCGTCAGGCGCCGTGCCGCTTCCACCCGGTCGCATTCCGCCTCCACCTCGTGTCGATCGATCGGTATGCGGAAGATCGGTTCTTCCTGGTGCTGCAGCACCAAGGCACGAGCCACCGCCACGCCGGGAGCGCCCCCCACCCCGCTCAGAACGATGGGACGCTGCCGATTGGCGCGGCCGGAAGCGCTGGGGCTGGGGCGGACCACGCTCATGTCGTCTTCGCCCCGTCACCGAACCCGCTGGTGACCAGTGTCACCAGAGCTTCCACCGCCTCCTGCTCGTCCTCGCCGGAGGCGCCGATGGTCAGCTCGCTCCCCGCGGTGGCACCGAGAAAGAGAATCCCCAAGATGCTCTTCCCGTCGATGGTCGTGCCGTCCTTGCTGACCGTGACCCGGGAGCTGAACTGGGTCGCCGTTCTCACGAATTGGGCGGCGGCGCGAGCATGGAGGCCCAGCGGATTCATGATGCCCACTGTGCGTTCAACCACCTGATTCCCCTTGCTCTTCTTCTTGGTGCTTCTGCTTCTGTTCCCCTTTGGCGGCCAAGAGGTCACTGGCCAGACAAATGCTCTCCTTGCCCTGGGTGCTTACTTGGCGAGCGGCGGTCTCCAGATCCAGACCTTCCTCTTCGCGCAGACTAACAAGCTTGATGAGCATGGGCAGGTTCACACCGGTAACGACCTCGACACGGCTCTTTTCCAGAAACGCCAGACTGAGATTGGAGGGAGTCCCGCCGAACATATCGGTCAGTACCACCGTGCCTTGGCCCGATTCCACCCGCTCGATGGCTTCCCGTATCTCTTGCTGCGCGTCGTCCGGGTCGTCGTGCCATCCGATGGAAACAGGAGTGACATTAGGTATGTCGCCGACGATCATCTCCGCAGCGGTGACCAGCTCGCTGGCCAGTTGTCCGTGCGTCACCACCAGAATCCCAATCAAACTACTCGCCCTCCACGTCCCGGTGGGCCAAGGTCACCGAGAGCCCTCGTTTCTCCAGTCGGCGGGCCATCTCATTGGCCACCATGACCGATCGGTGCCGCCCCCCGGTGCACCCGATGGCGATGGTGAGATAGCTCTTCCCCTCCGACATATACTGTGGAATCAAGTAATTGACAAATGAGTCCAGCTTCTGGATGAACTCGTTGGTGGCGGGAAAGGACAACAAGAACCGCTCCACCGCCGGGTCGTTACCGTCTTTGTTCCGCAGGCTCTTCTCGAAGAAAGGATTCACCAGGAACCGCACGTCGAATACGAGATCCGCATCATGAGGTACTCCGTACTTGTAGCTGAAGGAGAGCACGTTGATGGCCGGGCCGCGAGGGGCGCCGAGGTCCTGGAAGTGCTCCAGCAGGTAGCGCCGAAGCTCATGTACCGTCATCTCGGACGTATCCAGGACCTGATCGGCGAGTCGCCGGATGGCGGCGAGCTTGCGCCGCTCCTTGCGAACCGCGTCTCGTACCGATCCCTTGCCCACCGCCAGAGGGTGAGGACGGCGGCTCTCGCTGAAGCGCCGCACCAAGATTTCCTCTCGGGCCTCCAGGAAGATGAGAGAGGTCTTGAAGCCGCGGTGGCGAAGCCTCTGGAAGACATCGGGGAAATCCTTCAGAAAGCCTCTTTCCCTGATGTCGGCGACCACCGCCACCCGATCGAGCCCCTCGCCTCCCTTGGCGGTGAGCTCGGCGAAAGGACCGAGGAGCGAGGGAGGCAGGTTGTCCACGCAAAAAAAACCCGCATCCTCCAGGGCCTTCATGGCCAGGGTCTTTCCCGAGCCGGAGAGTCCGGTGATGAAGACGAAACGGGCCTGAGCCTTCTTCTTTTTCACCGGGTTCTCATCCGCCTTTGATCGAGCGTCGCCGCGCCGCCCGGGACACCCGACGCGCCAGAAGGCGCGCAGCGTGGCGGCCGCCGGCGTGCATCTGGTGAGTCCGCGCCGCTACTTCGATCAGCGTGGCCAGGTTTCGTCCTGGTCCGACCGGAATCCGAACCAAAGGAAGGTCGACGCCGAGAACTTGGTGAGTGTGGTCCGTGAGACCAAGGCGTTCCACCTCGGTCGCCTTGTCCCAACGCTCGAGATGAATGACCAATTCCAGAGGCATGGACATCTGAATGGCGCTCGCCCCGAAGAGCTCTTTGATGTCGATGACCCCAAGCCCACGGATCTCCATATAGTAGCGGATGACCTCAGGGCTGCGACCCACCAGAGCGCCGTGCTGGCGCTCGATTTCCACCACGTCGTCGGCGACCAATCGATGGCCCCGGGCGATGAGCTCGATGGCCGACTCGCTCTTGCCGATCCCGCTCTCGCCGAGAATCAGGACGCCCAGTCCCTGGACGTCCATCAAAACGCCGTGCAGGACCTCGCGACGGGCGAGACGCTTCTTGTTGCCTCGTCTCTTCCCTTCTCGCTTGGCCAAGAGATTCGCCTCGTTCCTTACTACTGGCCCCCGGGATCGATGAGACCGTAGTTGCCGTCCTTTCGACGGTAGATCACGTTCACCCGTTCGTTCAGGGCGTTGCGGAATACCAGGAACTCCGCATGCCCGCCGTCAATCTCCTGGACCGCTTCCTCGACGGAGAGCGGCTTGACGACGAAACTCTGGCTTTCCACTACCTGCGGTCCGGCGCCTGCTTCGGAGAGCTCCCCGACGGGCGTCCGAGCCAGCACATTGAAGGTGGCGGTGCTCTCCCGGCGGGCGGTGCGCCGTCTCTTGCCGATCCGTTTGGCGTGCTGCTTTCTGGCTTGAGCGTGGATCTTTTCGATGACCTGCTGGATGGAAGCGTAGAGATCGTCGGACTCCTCGACGGCGGTGAGATAGGTGTTGCCGCGGCTGTGGACCTGTACCTCGGCACGTTGCCGGTACTTTTCCACCGACAGGGTCACATGGATGTCGGTGATGCCGTCGATGAATCGCCCCAACTTCCCCAACTTCGACTCGATGAGCATCTTGAGCGCATCGGTGACTTCGATTTGACGTCCGGTGATGTGGATCTTCATTCACCCTTCCGTTCGGGCGGCTTGCTGGCCGGCAGGGTTAGCAGTCCCAACACGAGCTTTTCTTTCCTACCCCGGCAAGATCCAGGGTCCCGTTTTTCAGCACCCTGCTAGTCAGCGAAGGGACTGCTGTAGAGATTCTTTCTTTGATTGGATGGAGGGATGCGCAGCTCTTCACGATACTTGGCAATGGTGCGGCGAGCCAGCATCAGCCCTTCCCGCTCGAGGATCTTGACGATCTTGGAGTCGGAAAGCGGCCTCTTGGTGTTCTCTTCTTCCACGATTTTCCTGATCCTCTGCTTGATAGTAACCGAGGAGACGCTCTCTCCGTAGGTGCTGGCGATACCGCTGTGGAAGAAGTATTTCATTTCGACGACACCCTGCGGCGTGTGCATGTACTTGTTGCTGACCACGCGAGACACGGTGGATTCGTGCATGCCGATGTCGGTCGCCACGTCGCGGAGCACCAGGGGTCGGAGATGCTCCAGTCCCTTGTCCAGGAACTCCTTCTGTTGATGAACGATGCTCTGCGACACCTTATAGATTGTCTTCTGTCGTTGATCCACCGACTTGATCAGCCACAAGGCGTTTCGCAGCTTTTCCTTGACGTAGGAGCGCGTCGCCTCGTTGTCGGCGGACTTGTTCTCCAGCATGCGCCGATAAACGGAGCTGATGCGAAGCTGGGGCAAACGATCCTCGTTCAAAATGATTTCATACTTGTCGTCTACCTTCACCACATAGACATCCGGCGTAACGTACTGGCTCTTCTTCTGGTTGTACTTGGAGCCCGGCTTCGGATCGAGCCGCCGGATGATCTCGCAGTGGTGCAGGACCTCCTCCAAGGGAAGCGCCATGGCCTTGGCGATCTCGCTGAAGCGGTGAGCCTGCAACAGGCCCAGGTGATCGGACACCATGGCCTTGACAGGCGTGTCGTCTAGTTCCAGGTGCCGTATCTGCACCAACAAACACTCTCTCAGATCGCGGGCCGCCACCCCCACCGGGTCGAAGCCTTGCACAATCGCCAGCGCTTCCTCCACGTCCTGACGTCGATAGTTCCCCATGGCGCAGATCTCGTCGACCGAGGCTTGCAGGTGTCCGTCGTCGTCGATGTTGCCGATGATGGCTTGCCCGATCTCACGCACCAGGTCGGTAGTGGCGGAGAGGCGCAGCTGCCAATCCAGGTGGTCGGACAAAGACGAAGTATTGGCGAGGGTGTTCTCGATGGGAGGCAGCTCGGGAACCTCGTAACTGGTGCGCGGACGGTAGCCGCCCTCGTCGAGATAATCGCTGAAGAAGGATTCGTAGTCGATCTCCGAGAAGGAATCGTCTTGTTTCTCCTCTTTGTCTTCCCTTTTCTCTTCCACCTCCGCCTTTTCTTCCGTCTCGGCGGCGGCGGCCTCTTCGATGGCTTGAGTTTCGGCGTCTTCCTCGAGAAGCGGATTCTCGGTCAGCTCTTGATTGAGCATCTCGGCGAGCTCGAGGGTCGACATGGGCAAGAGTTTGATCGCCTGCTGCAAGGAGGGGGTGAGGATGAGCTTCTGGGAGAGCTTGACTTGCAGCGCTAGCTTTTGATGCATCGCCATGGTCTCACGCTTCCCTTGGCTCGCTTTCGCTCTACTTGACCCGAACCCGTCTAACGCGGGCTCGCTCCGAGGTGCCTCGCTAGTCGAGCCGGAATTCTTCGCCCAGGTACACCCGGCGAACATCCTCGTCGGATGCCAGCTCGTCCGGTGATCCGGCACGGAAGATACGCCCTTCATTCATGATATACGCACGGTCGGTGATTTTGAGCGTTTCTCTCACGTTATGGTCCGTTACCAAGATACCAATTCCGCGTTTCTTGAGATGATGGATGATCTTCTGGATATCCCCTACCGCAATCGGATCGATACCGGCGAACGGCTCGTCGAGAAGCATGAAGGAAGGCGAAGTAACGAGAGCGCGCGTGATCTCGGCGCGACGCCGCTCCCCCCCCGACAGCGTGTAGGCTTTTGCCTTCGCCTTGCTGGTGAGACCGAGCTCGCCGAGAAGTGACCGCAGCCGCCGCTGTTTTTCGCCTGCTGGAAGGGGAAGAGTCTCCAGAATGGCGAGCACGTTCTCGGCCACGGTGAGTTTCCGAAAGATGGACGGCTCTTGGGGGAGATAGTTGATGCCGCTCCGGGCCCGCAGGTACATCGGGAGTGAGGTGATCTCCTGATTGTCGAGATAGACACTTCCTTCATCGGGTCGAGTCAGTCCCACCACCATGTGGAAGGTCGTGGTCTTGCCGGCCCCGTTGGGCCCCAGCAGTCCTACGACCTCACCTTTGTGAACCTCGAGGCTTACGTCGTCGACGACCTTTCGCCGGCGGAACGACTTAGCAAGCGACCGTGCCCTGAGTACCTGCATCAAAAGGGGCGCGATCTGGGATATGTGGTCTTGGTCCGGCGCTCTTCTCTGCCGTCGATAAAAATCCTATCATCCGACAGAAAGAAAGTCAACTCCTTGCCCTCCGTGAGTTTATCGCCATCCTCAAGGGTCGCTCTCTCCCCACTGACGTGCACTTCTTCCCGGTCTGGCACATATGTTGCTTTCTCCCCCCGGGCCCGCCCGGTCGACGATTGGATCTCCACGTTCCCCTGGGCGTCGATCTGACGGACGGCCTCCCCTCCCTTCGTGAGGTTCACGGCGACCGTCTCCCCTCGGAGCACGAAGTTCCCGGACTTCATTTCGACTCCTTGGCGGTAGGTCAGCACTTCGTCTTCCGACCGGTAGAAAAGATGCTGCGCGCTGGTGAGGGTCAACTGAGGCGTTCCGCTCTCCGTTGCGGAGACTTTCTGGGGAAGTGTGGTGCGTACCGAATCGGTGGCCCGGAGCTCTCCTTTACTCTGCGCCAACTCGATCCGCTCCGCCTCCAAGCGGTTCGTACCTCGGAATCCACGCGCCGACCCGGTGTAGACGGCGGTATCTTTTTCTCGATCGTAACTCAAGTGATCGGCCAGGAAGTAGACGGCGTCCTCATCCGTCCCTGGCAGAAAACCCATGCCTTCAGAAGAACGGGCAGAGGTCATGGTGGAGCGCACGTTGCCCGATGCTTCGAGAGCGCCGCTCACCACTTGGATGTCCACCTGGTCGGCCGTCAACTCGGCGCTCGAGTCCCGAAGGCGCGGAGACTCGGTAAGTGTCAAGAGCTCGTTGCGCGCATTGTAGACGCCTTGCTCCGCTTCGGCGCGCAGGTCTCCATGGGTAAAGGTGACCGTCTCCGAACATCTGGCGGAGCGCAGCTCGCCGCTCTCGGGGTCGAAGCGGCTGGTGAGTCGTTGGGCGGTGACCCGCCTCATCTCCTCCGGTCCGCCCTTTTCCGGCGTGAGGGTGAGGGCCACTCCGCCACGGCCATTGAGCCCTACCAGGCGCCCTTCCTCATCGAGCTCGAAAAGAAGCGTCTGACCCGCAAGCTCCCGCCGCATGCCGTCTCCCTCCCCGGAGGCAAGGGGCTCGACGATCAGCTTCGCTTCACGGATCGCCTGCATGCTGCGGATGGTGCTTCCATCCGGACCAAAGAAGACCTCCAGCCTCCCCCCGCTGAGGCGCTTTCGCCCCGAGTCTTCGAGCGGCCCGCCCCCCGCCTCCTCGGACTGGCCGGGTGGGACTTCTAGCACCATCCTGACCTTGCCGTCGGCGTCGATGCGTGTGACGCCGCTCTCATCGTCGGTCAGAAGAATCTGGAGCTGGTCACTGAGCAGGCGTCGATCTGCCTGGTTCACTCGCACGTTTTCCATGAAGCGAACGAACTTGTCCCGGCGTCGAATGCGCGCCGATTCGCTCCTCACTTCGACCGGCGCCCCATCTTTCGGCGTGAAGGTCATCTCCACGCCTCCGTCCAGCTCGACGGCGTTCCCTACTACCAGATAGGCGAATCGTCGCGCTTCACCTTGAAGCCCGCCTCGGAAAAATCTTATCGGATCGTCGCTCCACACGCGCTTGGGTTTCGGCCCGTAATCCAGGGAGGGGGCCTCGATGCGCAGGTCCTCGCCGTCTCGGACCACCACGTTACCCTCCAGATGAACGGAGGAGGAAACCATGTCGTATTGGCACAGATCTCCGGTAACGATGAGCGGTAGCTCTTCCGTCGTGCCGGCCGCGAAGCGGATCTCGACGTCCCGAAAGGTCTGAACGTCCTCGCTCCGCCCCACGCTCTCCGCCGCTCTCAGCTCGAAGACTCTTTGGCCGTCTTCATCGAGACGTGAGATCTCGACGCCCCGGGCGGTGGGCTCGGGATTCCCGGAGAGAAGGGTTCCGCCCGGCTGCGGGTGATGGGCATAGAAGGCGCGAAAGAGCTGGTGGGCGACCACCGCGCTACAGCCTACCAGCAGTATGGCCAGCAGACCTTTGACCAGGCGGATCTGGTTGAATGTCATCAGCCGGTCTCTTGTTCGAGACTGACGCTTCCCATTTGTCGAAACTTCCGATAGCGGGCCTCGCTTCGCTCCTCCCGACCCATCCGCTGGACGCGGGCCAGGCTTCGGCGGAGGTGCTCGTCCAGAATCTCCGCGGCACGTCGAGGATCGCTGTGGGCTCCACCCGGTGGCTCGGGGACGATCTCGTCGATCAATCCGAATGAGATGAGATCCTGAGCGGTAAGCTTCAATCCCTCCGCGGCGGTTTCCGCTCTTGCCGCGTCCTTCCACAATATGGCGGCGCAGCCTTCCGGAGAGATTACCGAATAGATGGAGTGCTCCAGCATCAGGATCTCGTCGCCCACTGCGAGCGCCAACGCCCCTCCACTGCCTCCTTCTCCGGTAATGGTGACCACGATGGGCGTGTCCAGTCTCGCCATCTCCCGTATGCTGTGAGCGATGGCTTCCGCCTGGCCGCGTTCTTCCGCGTCCAGTCCGGGGTAGGCTCCCGGCGTGTCCACGAAGGCGAATACCGGACGAGAGAACTTCTCCGCCAGACGCATCACGCGCAGAGCCTTGCGATAGCCTTCCGGCTTGGGCATCCCGAAGTTCCGGAAGATCTTTTGGTGGGTGTCGCGCCCCTTTTGATGTCCGACGACGAAGACCGGCCGGTCGTGATACCAGGCCATGCCGGCGACCATCGCCGGGTCGTCCGCGAAGCGTCGGTCCCCGTGAATCTCGATGAAATCACGGAAGATCAGGTCTAGGTAGTCTCTCAAATAGGGCCGCTGTGGGTGGCGCGCCACCTGAACCTTCTGCCAGGGTGTGAGCAGGGAGAAGACTTCCCGGCGCATCTGGTCCAGTTTCTCCCGAAGCCGGGCCACCGCCTGTTCCTTGATCGCGTCGTCGGGATAGCCGGTGAGCGCTTCGATCTCTTTCTGGAGAGCGATGAGCGGCGCTTCGAAACCGAGTTGTTCCCCCGCCATTTGGGCTCAGTCTAGCAGAGAAGCTAGGAGGACGGGAGGCCGCCGCCCCTCCCGCTGCGCAAAGGGTTGTCTACCAACGAGATGAATCGGCAGAAGCGACGTTAAGCCGGCTCTCCCGCCTGTGGCGATGACCGGAAGAGGTGAACCGAGCCGGGGCCACACATCGCCTCCAGACTGGCCACGAACTCCGGGCTAGGTCGTACCCGCAGATAGGGGTGGGGTTTCAGGGCGAGCCAGAACTCGTGCTCACGGAGAAGCTCGAACCGAATTGGACAGTCGCCGCGATGAGCCTCCAAAAGCTCGCGCAGATGCGGCAAGGTGTCCTCCAGGAAAGACTCCAGCTGCACCCGCACCGTCACCGAGGAAGCGGCCCGCTGGCTCACCTCTTCCAGGGGGATGAGCTCGCTGGCGAGAATCTTCGGGAGATCTTCTCCCGCCTCCGGCTTTCCCTTGACCAGCACCTCGGTGTCCTGACTCAGGATCCCGTAATGCTCCTTGTAGGCATCGGGGAAGATAACGACTTCCGCGGCCCCCTCCTGATCCTCCAGCCGCACCACCGCCATGGGATCGCCTTTTCGCGTGCGGAGTGTCCGGACGCTGGCGATGAGTCCGCCCACCGAGATCTCTCGCTCCCCCACTCTTTCCGCAATTTGCGCGGTGGTGCAGCTGCCAAAGGCTTGCAGATCCTCCCGGAAACGATCGAGGGGGTGCCCGCTCAGGAAGAACCCCAGGGTCGCCTTCTCGTAGGCCAGGCGTTCTCTCTCACTCCACTCGCTCAGATCGGGGGGTTTCTCGAGCTCGGGGCGACGGGCGGGGCTCTCCGCATCGCCGAAGAGACTGGCTTGGCCGCTCTCTCGCTCGCGCTGAACGCGCTGTCCGTGCTCCAGGGCCCGGTCGATCATCCCATAGAGCTGCGAGCGCCGAGCACCTAGGCAGTCCAGACTGCCGGACTTGATGAGGCTTTCCAGCACCCGTTTGTTGACCAGCCGCAAATCGACGTCTTCACAGAGATCGACGAGGGACTCGAACCGTCCGCCCCGCCGCGCCCGCGCCTCCAGGATGGATTGGATGGCGGACTGACCCACGTTCTTGATGGCGGCTAACCCAAAGCGAATCCGATCACCGACCACGGTGAAATCCATGCCGCTCTCGTTGATGCTGGGCGGAAGAACGGAGACTCCCATGTTGCGTGCCACCGTCAAATAATGAACGACCTTGTCGGTGTTCGTTTTCTCCGAGGTGAGCAGAGCCGCCATGAAGAAGACCGGGTAGTTGGCCTTGAGGTAGGCCGTTTCGAATGCCAAGAGAGCGTAGGCCGCCGAGTGAGAGCGATTGAATCCGTAGCCGCCGAAATGCTCCATGAGATCGAATATCTTCTGCGCCTTCTTCTCCGGAATCTTGTTGGTCGTCGCTCCGGCCATGAACTTCTCCCGTTGCGCCTGCATCACGTCGGCCTTCTTCTTTCCCATGGCCTTGCGAAGCAGATCGGCCTGGCCCAGCGTGAATCCGGCCAGGCGCGAGGCGATCTGCATCACTTGCTCCTGATACACGATGACCCCCAACGTGTCTTCCAGAATCTCCTCGAGCGCCGGAACCTCGTAGCGCAACGGCACCTTTCCGTGCTTGCGCTTAATGAAGTCGTCGATCATTCCGCTGCGGATCGGTCCGGGGCGGTAGAGGGCGTTGAGGGCGGTCAGGTCGGAGAGTCTTTCCGGCTTGAAGCGGCGCAGAATATCCCGCATGCCGTCGCTTTCGAACTGGAAGATCCCGAAGGTCTGACCCTCCGAGAAGAGCTGGTAGGTCTTGGCGTCGTCGAGTGGAAGGCGTTCGAGATCGATGGTCACTCCCAGCTGCTGGGCGATGAGCTTCACGCAATTGTCGAGGAGGGTGAGGGTGCGAAGCCCCAGGAAGTCCATTTTGAGAAGACCGATATCTTCGATGTCCTTCATGGCGTACTGGGTCGTGATTTCACCCCGGCTCCCTTTGTAGAGTGGGAGAAACTCGGTGAGCGGCCTGGGGGCGATGACCACTCCTGCGGCGTGCGTGGAGGCGTGTCGGCTTACTCCTTCCAGACGTCTCGCCACGTCGAGCAGCCGACCGATGCGCGGGTCGGCTTCCGCCGCTTCGCGTAGCTGCGGCACGTCCTGAAGCGCTTTGTCCAGAGTGGCGTCCAGGGTAGGAGGAATCATCTTGGCGATGCGATCCACGTCGGCATAAGGCACGTCCAGCACCCGACCTACGTCGCGAGTCACGGCGCGGGCCTTCAGGGTTCCGAAGGTGATGATCTGCGCCACGTTGTCGCGACCATACCTCTCGGTCACATACTCGATGACTTCTCCACGCCGCGCTTCACAGAAGTCGATATCGATGTCGGGCATGCTGATCCGCTCTGGATTCAAGAAGCGCTCGAAGATCAACCCATGTTCTAGAGGATCGATATTGGTGATGCGAAGCGAATAAGCGACCAGACTACCGGCCGCCGAACCGCGTCCCGGCCCCACCGGGATTCCTTTCTCGCGTGCGAAACGGATGAAGTCCCAAACGATGAGGAAATACCCGGCGAAACCCATGGTCCGGATGATTTCCATCTCCCGCTTGAGCCTCGGTTCGTACTCGGCGACGGAGTGCCGGAGCTCCCCGGCCGCCTCGCGCTCTCCGATCCTTTTCATCCGCTCGCGGAATCCTTCCCACACGACTTTTTCGAAGTAACCGTCGATGCTCTCGCCCTCCGGTACCGAGAACTGCGGGAGGTGGAAGGTATTTCGCGTCAGATCGAGGTGGACCCGCTCGGCGATGGCCAGGGTGTTGTCGTAGGCTTCCTGATAGCCCTTGAAGAGCTCCGCCATCTCCTCGGAAGACTTGAAATAGAACTCTTCCCCCCGGTACCGCATGCGGTCCGGGTCGGAGGCCTTCTTGCCGGTGCCGATACAAAGCAGAATGTCGTGCGCCAGCGCGTCTTCCCGCCGAATGTAGTGGCAGTCATTGGTGGCCACGGTGGGAATGCCCGTCTTGCGCGCCAGCGCCATCAATCGAGTGTTCACCGTCACTTCTTCTTCCAGCCCCTGGTCCTGGATCTCGAGAAAGAAATTCCCCTTGCCCAGGATGTCCTGATAGGTTCCCGCTGCTTTCAGCATCGCTTCCTCGGCGCCCCGCAGCGCCGCCGAGGGTACCTCCCCTTTGAGACAGGCGGAAAGAGCGATGAGACCCTGGGAGTGGGTGGCGAGAAGCTCCTTGTCGATGCGCGGTTTGTAGTAGAAGCCTTCCAGGTACCCGGCGGTGACCAGCTTGACCAGGTTGGTATAGCCCTGGTAGTTCTCGGCGAGCAAGACCAGGTGGTTGTTGGTGTCTGCGATTCCCCCTCCCGGTGCACGATCGAAGCGGCTTCCGGGTGCTACGTAGATCTCACAACCCAGGATGGGCTTGATTCCCTTCTTCTTGGCGGCCTGGAAGAAAGCGATGGCACCGAACATGTTGCCGTGATCGGTCAGCGCCACGGCCGGCATCTGATACTGAGCGGCCAGATCCACGATCTCGTGAATGCGGCTGGCGCCGTCGAGAAGGGAGAAATCGCTATGGTTGTGAAGGTGGATGAAAGGCCGCACGCCCGTACTCACTCCCATTCAATGGTCGAGGGCGGTTTGGAAGAGATGTCGTAGACCACTCGATTGACGCCTCGCACCTCCCCGATGATTCGGCTCGACACTCTTTCCAGAATCTCCGCTGGAAGCTTCGCCCAATCGGCGGTCATGCCGTCCACGCTCTCCACCGCGCGGATGGCCACCACATGCTCGTAGGTGCGGGCGTCGCCCATGACGCCCACGCTCTTGACCGGCAGCAGGACGGCGAAGGACTGCCAGAGCTTCCGGTAGAATCCGCCCTTCTTGATCTCCGACTGCAGAATGTCGTCCGCTTCCCTAAGGATGGCAAGTCGCTCCTCGGTCACCCCACCCAGAATCCGGACCGCCAATCCGGGACCCGGGAAAGGCTGACGAAAAACGAAGGACTCATCCAGACCGAGCTCGATTCCCAGGCGCCGCACTTCATCCTTGAAGAGCTCCCGAAGCGGCTCGATGAGCTTGAACTTGAGCCGGCGGGGCAGCCCCCCCACGTTGTGATGGCTCTTGATGACGTCGGAGGGTCCGCGCAGCGAGACGCTCTCGATCACGTCGGGATAGAGAGTGCCCTGGGCCAGGAAGTGCACGCCCGACAGTTTCTTCGCCTCTTCCTCGAAGACCGCGATAAACTCTCTGCCGATGATCTTGCGTTTCTTCTCGGGATCG
>DATDRI010000188.1:0-37266 GCA_035291825.1 Vicinamibacteria bacterium
GTTCCTTCCGGCAAGGGGAACGGCGCGCGGAGACCCTCTTCCGGCTTCTCCGTTACCATCAGTCACGCGGATGCCTCCGATCTGGAAGGACAGATCCGGGAGTCCATCCTGTTCCTCGATGAGTACGAGGATGAGCTGAGACGACTGGGAAGCTTCTCGGGCGTCGAAGGGATCTCGCTCGATTTCAGCGTTCTGTGGCGGGATGCAGAGGTTCAGACGGACGTCTTCCCGGCGGACCTTCTGTGGAGAGCGGGGGCGCTCGATATCTGGCTCGCCGTCACGCACTATCCCGCCACCCCAGAACGAAGGAGCTCGGTTGACTGAAGCCAAACTGAATAAATCATCTGCACCTTGCGCGAGCGGAGCGACACCAACATCATGGAAGGCTCAGTCTTTTCTCGCGGCACGCGGAAGGCGCAAAGTGAACTTCGAGCCCTTTCCGAGGGTACTCTCCGCACTGAGCTTCGCTTCGTTTTGGTCGGCCAGGGCGCGGGCGATGGCAAGACCCAGGCCGACTCCGCCCGTCTCGCCATCCGTCGTCTTGTCGACCTGGTAGAAACGATCGAAGATGCGCGGTAGGTGCTCGGGCGAGATGCCGCAACCACTGTCGATGACTTGGATCTCCGCCCAGGACTCACCCTCGAGCAACTGAATGCGGATGGTTCCTCCCGAAGACGTGTGTCGCACCGCGTTGTCGAGCAAATTGGCGAGGATACGTCGAATCTGCTGGTCATTTCCATGCACTGTGGGTGCGCGGAGGTCGCCAAAGGAGAGCGAAATGCCCTTGGACTCCGCGACCGGTCCATAGGCGCGGGCCGTCCGAGACACCAGATCTCCCAGATCGACCGCCCGACGCTCGGCGACCAGTTTTCCGGCGTCCTGTTTCTCCAAGAGAAGGAGGTCGCTGATCATTTGACCGGCCAGCCGCAACTGTTCCAAACAGGGCTCGAGCGCCGCCTGACACTCCGAGCCACACCAAGAAGCGGCGCGTGCCTTCTCGATGAGGACTCGCAAATGGGTGAGGGGAGCCTGGAGCTCGTGAAGGAGCGTTCGGTCCCGATCGTCGGCCGGGGTGGTGCGACGCTTCCGGTTGGGCACTCGCCAAGCCTAATCTGACAGTTTGTTTGCGATCAAGCGGCCTTGATGCTGAAACGGAACCGGTGCTAGACTCGATCCACATGGGCTCCAAGACAGAGCACAAGGCCTCAAACCTAAGTATCGACAGTATCGACCCGGTTTGCGGGATGAAGGTCGATCCCGAGAAGGCTCGATTCAAGACCACCCGCGGTGGTGAGTCCTACGCTTTCTGCGCGGAGGGCTGCAAGACCGCCTTCGAACGGGAGCCGGAGCTCTATTCGGAGCGCAACGGCGTCGCCGGCAAGAGCGGTAGCCCATCGCCCATGACGACCAACGTCCGCATCGAGATCCCGCCGGCAGCGTCCACCGCACCTGGAAACGGGTTGGCGCGCTTGGATGCACCGGTGCAGGGCATGCACTGCGCGAGCTGTGTCGGCGCGATCGAACAGGCGCTGGATAGATTGCCGGGGGTGCAGCAGGCCACGGTCAACTTCGCTACCGAACGCCTGTCGGTATCTTATGACCCCGGAACGATCGGTCTCCAGAGGCTCGCCCAGGTGGTCTCCGCCGCCGGCCCGTACCGTCTCCTGATCAGCGAATCCGGTGAGGCATCGGAGGACATGGAGAAGCGAGTCCGATCGGCCGAGTACCGCGCCTTGAAGTCGAAGCTCGTTTTTTCCTCGATTCTCACCGTTCTCATCATGATGGGCAGCATGATTCCCGCGCTCTCCCGCAGCTTGTCGGTCGAGGTGCTGCATGTTTTCTTGTTTCTGCTCGCCACGCCGCTCCTCTTCTGGTGTGGCGAGCAGTTTCTCCGTGGGCTTATCGTCGGACTCCGTTCCTTCACCTTCAACATGGACAGCCTGATCGCTCTCGGTGCCTCCGCTGCCTACATTTATAGTACCGCCGCCACCTTCTGGCCGGGTCTCTTCCCGACGGCAGGGCGATCGCCGGGGCTCTACTACGACACGACCGGAATGATCATTACTCTGGTCCTCCTGGGCAGAGTGCTGGAGGCGAGGGCCAAGGGCCGGGCGTCCGATGCCATTCGCAAGCTGGTAGGACTGCAAGCGAAGGCCGCGCGGGTAATGAGGGGCGGAGGTGAGCAGGAGGTTCCGTTGCAGGACGTCCGGGTCGGCGATCTCGTCATCGTCCGTCCCGGGGAAAAGATACCGGTGGACGGGGTTATCCGGGAGGGCGCATCGACGGTGGACGAATCTCTGGTCACCGGTGAAAGCCTTCCCGTCGAGAAGACGCGAGGAGACACGGTGGTGGGCGGGACCTTGAACCAAGTTGGAACGTTTCGTTTTCAAGCTACCCGGGTCGGTAGCGAGACCGTGCTGGCGCAGATCATTCGCTGGGTACAAGAGGCTCAGGGCTCGAAGGCACCCATCCAGCGCCTGGCCGACAAGATTGCCGGCGTTTTCGTTCCGCTGGTGGTGGCGCTGGCCGGTCTCACTTTCTTGATCTGGTCTCTTTACGGCCCGGCGCCGGCGCTCAATTTTGCGCTGTTGAATGCCATCGGCGTTCTGATCATCGCCTGTCCGTGCGCCCTCGGTTTGGCCACGCCCACCGCCATCGTGGTCGCCACCGGACGGGGCGCGGAGCGGGGGATTCTCATCAAATCGGCGGCGACTCTGGAGCGCCTCGGTAGCGTGGACACCGTCATTCTCGACAAGACGGGAACGGTAACGAAGGGAAGGCTCACCGTCACCGACATCCTGGCGAACGACGGTTACGAGACGTGGCAGATTTTGGCCCTGGCGGCATCGGCCGAAACGGGGTCCGAGCATCCGGTGGGACGCGCGGTGGTCGAATACGCACAAAGCTTAAGAATCGAGCTTTCTCCGCTGGAGAGCTTCCAAGCCCTCCCCGGACGGGGCGTGCGGGCGGTGGTGGCGGGGAAGAGCGTCCTGTTGGGAAACCTTCGCTTCATGAAGGAACAGGGGGTCGAGCTGGGGAGGCTTTTGAAAGCCGCCCACCATCTCTCCGAGGAAGGAAAGAGCTCCCTGTTCGTTCTGGTGGAAGGTGCTCTTTGGGGGATCCTGGGCGTGGCCGATTCGGCGCGAGACAGCTCGGCGGCCGCGGTTCGGGCGTTGAAGGGGTTGGGGCTCGACGTCTACCTGATAAGTGGCGATAGTCGAGGGACGGCGGAGACGATTGCCAGACAGGTCGGCATCGATCGCGTTGTGGCGGAGGTGCTTCCCGATCGGAAAGCGGCGGAAGTGAAAAGACTCCAGGAGGGGGGCGCGGTGGTAGCGATGGTCGGAGACGGCATCAACGATGCGCCGGCTCTGGCACAGGCCGATGTTGGCATTGCGGTCGGGTCGGGAACCGATATCGCCATGGAGACCGCCGACATCACGCTAGTGAAGAGAGGCCTGGAAGGCGTGGTGGAGGCCGTCCTGTTGTCGCGCCGCACACTTCAAATCATTAAACAAAATTTGTTTTGGGCCTTCTTCTACAACTCTATCGGCATTCCGGTGGCCGCCGGTGTGCTCTATCCGACCATGGGGATTCTCCTCTCTCCGGTCGTTGCCGCGGCCGCCATGGCCATGAGCTCGGTCTCAGTGGTTCTGAACGCCTTGCGGCTGCGCCGGTTCAAGCCCGCCGAGCCTTCGGCGCCTGCCTAGCTTCGGTTATCCCGAGAGGAAACTCGCTTAGTCGGAGGGGCGTCGGTCTCCGACCCTCGGCGCAGCCGGGAGAGATTCTCATAGGCCTTTCGAAACCGATCGGAGAGTATTCGATCCTGGGCGCCGAGGATTGGGCCGAGTCGCTCCCAGTTGGCCTTCAAGTGTTCCGCTTCCTCGAGGGCGGCCCGCCAGTTCTTCTTCTGAGGGACCGCCGTGGCGCCGATGGTGTTGGCGGCGAGAGCTCGCTTCAGCTTTTCCGCGACGTCTTCGATGGTGGCGTGGTTGCCGGACTTGGAATGGGCGGCGACCAGCTCTTCCAGACGCAAGCAGATTTTTTCGCGCCGTTTGTGATTGGCGCGGGGATCGAGCGGCGTGCCCCGCAGGCTATCCGGAAAAACGGCGACGATCTGCGCGCAGGCTTTCTGCAGGCGGTCCTGGAGAGCCTCCGCCTTGCCCGGTGGCACGGCGCCCGCGCTCGTCCACTCCGTCCATGCCGCGAGGACTCTTTGACCGACCGTCTCCGCCGAAGGGGCGTCGGCACCCTGTACCGACGCGGCGAGCGCCTCCAACCCCAGACAGGTCGCCTCTTTCGTTCTTAGTTTCTCCTCGAGCTCCACCTCTCCCCGGCGCTTCCGTCGATCGAAAAACCGATCGCAGGCGGTGCGGAACCGATTCCAGAGTACTTCGGACTTCTTGTGAGGAACCGGACCGATCTCGTTCCACTCCGACTGAAGCCTCATGATCTCCTTGGAGGCTTCATCCCACTGGGTGGAATCGGCCAGAGACTCGGCTTTCTCGCAAAGCGCCGCCTTCTTCTTGCCGTTCTCCAGGCGATCATCCTTTAGCCGATCCAGATGCTCCTTGCGGCGAGTGAAGAACTCGTCACAAGGCTTTCGGAATCGGTGCCACACCGCCTTCACTTTCTTCGGCGCGACCGGTCCGGTCTCCTTCCATTCGGCCTGGATCTTCTTGATGGCTTCGGCGGTCTTGTTCCAATCGCTGGACTGGGCGAGACTCTCGACCTTCTCGCAGAGTGCTTCCTTCCTCTTGAGATTCTCGGCATAATAGGCGTGGCAGCGGTCGCGGAGCTCGTCACGAGCCTTGCTGAAGCGTTTCCATAGCGACTCCGATTTGCCACGGGGAGCCTCCCCGGCGCGTTTCCATTCTTCCTGGATTTGTCGAAGCTGCTTTGCCACCTGCCCGAGGTCTTGCACCTCACCGAGGGCTTCGGTCTTTCCGATGAGCTTTTCCTGCACATCGACGTTCGCCCAGCGTTTCCACTCCTCGGTCTCTTTCTGTTCCTGAAAGCGCTCGAATAGCTTTTGTCGCGCCAGGGTGAGGCGGTCCTTCCATGCGGTGCGACTCTCCGCGGTGGGGAGCGACCCCATTTGCTTCATGACCTGCGCAACGCGTCGCAACCCGGCACCGGCTGCCTTGAGGCTCAACTCTGGCGTTTGTCCCATTCCCTCCAGGCGAGTGCATAGCTCCCTCAGGCGGGCCAGGTTCTGCTGCCGGACCTGCTCTTGCCGGTCGGCGTTCTCTTTCTGTCGGGCGACGAGTCTCTGACCGGCAACGTCGAACCGTTGACGGGCGTTGGCCGCCAATTCTTTCCAACCGCCTGCTAGCACAGTCTCTTCGATCTTGGTCCAGCGGTCTTGCAGTAGCTGCCAATCGCGCACCGCGTCGGAGAGTCGTGGCGATTGGCAATGCGCTTCCGCCTCCGCCAGGAGCTCTTCCACGGATCGTTCCAAGGCCAGTTGGGTGCGCCAGCTTTGGTGACGGCTCTGGCATTGCTCGGCCGCACGCGCGAACCTTATTGCCAAAGCCTCGCCCTCGTCCGTCGTCGCGTCGGCGGGGAGCGGATCGAGGCTTTCCCAGTCGGCGCGCGCTTGCTCGAGGCCTGGCAAGGCGGCGTCTCCTTCAAGGGATTCGACTTTCTCACAAAGAGCCAACCGGTTGGCGAGAATCATCCGGCGTTGAGCCTCGCGTCGCTCTTCCTCCGCTTTACGACTCGCCTGGCGCTCCGCTTGGTCGGAAACCGCTCGCCCAGCGGCCTCGAAGCGCCGCCGTACGTCCTCGTCAGGATCGGTCTTCGCCGCTAGCCGGTTCCATTCCTCGCGAATCCGCTCCGCTGCGATTTCTGCGCTTTTCTCCTCGGGGGTTTCCGCCAAGCTCTCTAGATCGAGACAAAGCTCCTGCTGACGCTTGCGCCGTGGCTCGGCGCGAAGCGGGTGGTCGTCGGTCATGATCAGCTCGAGCCGGGCGTGGGCTTTTTCACGGACGCTCCGGTGGGCGTGGCGCTCCTCGGCGATGGCGTGAAGCGTATCGGCGTCGTCGATCTTCTCCACCGCTGCCAGTGCAATCTCCGGGGCCGCACCGTTGGCCGCGATGCGCTGGAGGAGCGACGGATCGCGCACCCGTCCCAGTGCTTCCTCCCGGAGGGAGGGGTCGCTGGCTCTCGCCGCGATCTCGGCCACTGCCTTTTCATCGGAGAGCCGAGCCAGGGCGGCTCGTCGGATGGAAGGATGTGCGGCGTGGATGGCAACTTGCACGATGTGTTTGGTTTGGGTGAGCCGAGAGAGCGCCTCCTCACAGCCGTCGAGGCTGTCCTTCGAGCTGGCCCGCGCTACCAAGAGTTCTGCCGCGCGTCCGGCGGCTAGCTCCTTTAGGCTTTCGTTTCGCTCGTGCTCGGAGATTGCCTGAAGCTCCCGGGGATCCTCTATCTTCTTGACGGCAATACGCCGCACGCGGGGATCGTCATCCTCTCGGGCCAGGTTGCTAAGGAGGTCTTGATCGTCCCTACCAAGCTGGCGCACGGCGGTCATGCGCACTTCGGGGTCACTGTGCTGCCACTTAGGGCGCAGACGGTCGAGGAGACTCATATCCGAGATATTGGATCTTTTTCCGAAAATTTGGATCGCCTGACACGGGGATCGAAATGCCTCATGTAGTTCACCAGCTCGGGCTCGTTTGGACCGTTTCACTATACTAAAAAAATCTTCCGGTCAAAAGATACCGCTCATACCGGCGGTGCGAACGGGTGCGTGTTAGAATTTGTGCCGTGTGGGGAACCGTAGTCACCTTCTTGATGGGCTTCGAGCGCGTCAAGCATCGCGGCGATCGGTTCTTTCTGGATGGAGACTACCATGGCGCCGAGCGCGAGTATCAAAGAGCTCGTGACGCTCTGCCGGCGCTTGACCCTCGAGGGCCCACGCTCGACGCGCTCATCAAGGAATGCGCGGTGCGCACCGCGGCAGAGTCACCGCTCTCCTGGTACGCCGCCTCGGCAGGAGACAGCGAATCTCATTTCGTTCCCGACATGAAGGAGCTGTTGGAGCTCGCCATCGCAGGAAAGTCAGCGGCAAGAGCGTCGCTGTATCGAGGACTGGGCGCGGAGTTCGAGGCGGGTTACGTGGCGCTCGTCCAGGGAGAAGCCAATCGAGCCACCGACCTCTTGGAGCTGGCGAGCCGAAGGTTGCCCGCCGCCTTCGTGATCCATCTGGAGCTCGGTCGCGCCCTGAGCATGACCGGTAACATGAGCGGGGCTCGCGTCGAGCTCGAGAAGGCGGTCGTTTCGTCCCCTGACGATCTGGAGGCGCTCGGTCTCTTGGCGGCGGTACACATTGAGTTGCATCAATACTCCGACGCGGAGAGAATCCTCGCGCCTTGGGTCGACCGAGAAGATACCGGGCCGGAGGTGAGTTTTCTATTCGGGCGGTCGTTGGCCGGTCAAGGCAAGCGACAAGAGGCACTGGCTCGTTTCCGGCAAGCCGTCGAGCGCGACCCGAGCTTCCCCGACGCCTACTTCGAGGCAGCGAGACTCTTGAGGCAGGAAACAGATGGCCGAGGCGCTCTCCAGCTCCTCCGCCAAGCCTGCTCGATCCTGCCCGATGAGGTGCAGTACAACCGCGAGCTGGCGACTCTGGTACTGGAGCGAGAGCTCGACGTTGCCACCGGGTTGGCCGCATGTGATCGTCTGATGGTGACCGATGAGCAGAACAGATGGCAATACCTCGCCTGGATCGCCGAGCTCTACCTGCGGCGCGGATGGAGGCGGGAGGCCATCGATCCGCTCCGCAAGGCGATCGCTCTCGTTCCTCGAGAGAAAACCAGGGAAAGTCTGGATCTCCGAAACCGGCTGCTGGAGCTGGAGAGTCGTTGATGGGGATTGAGCGGTCCGGTGGTTGATACCCGTCTCCCCGACCACGAGGTCCCGGGGAGCGTGGTGGCGTCTTTGATCGGGCTCCTCATGCTCGGGTTGGTCGACAACCAGATTCTGTCTCCGATTCTGCCTGAGATCGCTTCCAGTTTCGCGGTGGATGTGGCGCGGGTCGGCCTCACCGTTTCCGGCTACGCGCTGGCAGCGGCGCTCGCCGCTTTGGTGGTGGGCTCGCTCTCCGATCGCGGGAGAAGACGTCCATTCTTGATCGCTGCCTGCGTTACCTTCGGGTTGGCGAGCCTTGCCGCCTTCTTCTCCGGCTCCTTTTCGACGTTTGCCGCGGCCCGAATCCTGGCGGGCGCTTCCGCCGGCGTGATCTCCGCCCTAGTGGTGGCATCGATTGCCGATCGCGTTCCCTACCAGCGGAGGGGCCGCGCCATGGGCTGGGTAGCCTCGGCCTATTTCGCCGCTCCCATCCTAGGAGTGCCGGTGGGCTCTCTGCTGGCAGACCTATATGGCTGGCGAACCCTCTACATTCTCTTTGCCGGGGCGGCGGTCGGTCTGGCGGCGGTCATGCTGGTCTGGTACGCCGACTCACACGAGAAACGCGAAGCGGAGCCTCGTTCCTGGGCGTCGGAAACGCTGGGGAAATACTCGGGTTTCCTCAAGAACAAGGTGACGTTGGCCGGTGCACTTTCCGCTTTCTTCGTCTCAGGAGGGATCACGAGTTTCGTGACTTACCTCGGCGCCTACTTGAGCGGGCAGTTCGGCCTCTCCACTACCGCCATCGGCATGGTTTTTCTTCTGAGCGGAGGGGCCAGTCTGGCGGGAGCGCTGGCGGCAGGGCGGCTTTCCGATCGGCTGGGAAAGCGAGCGGTGGCCTTCTGGGGAAGCCTGGCCCTGGCCAGCGTCATCCTGGTCGTTCCCGCTCTGGGCGGCGGGATCAGTCTCTACCTCGGACTCGGCGTGGTTGGCCTGGCCGCCGCTTCTCGAGTGGCCCCTCTCCAGTCGCTGGTGACGGAGCTGGTGAGCCGACAAACCCGCGGCGCCTACGTGGCATTGCGCAACACGCTTTCCCAGCTGGGCATCGCCGTTTCCGCGGCCGCCGGCGCGTCTCTCTTCGCGGTCAAGGGGTACGGCGCGGTTTGCATCCTGGCCGCCACCTTCAGCTTGGTGGCGGCGCTGTTGCTCCTGTGGGTGGAGGAACCGGGAAGTTGAAGTCGAAACGTAGCCTGCTGTTTCGAATACTGAAGTGGACCGGCATCGCCGTGGGGGGGACGCTTTTCATACTGATTTTCTTGGTGGCTCCCTATTGGCTCGCCAATACGGTCACGACTTTCGGCACGCGTCCCATGGATCAGGAGCTCACATCCACGCCCGCCGACTACGGCGTCGAGTTCGAAGAGGTCGTCTTTGCTTCGACGGATGGCGTTGCTCTGGCCGGATGGTACCTGGGTGACGGAGATCGCGGTGCATCGGTCGTGTGCGCGCACGGGCTCTTTCGTTCGCGCCTCGAGGTGTTGGAGCGGGCGGTCTTCCTTCGTCAAAACGGGTTCAACGTCCTCCTTTTCGATTCCCGGCGCCATGGAGCGAGCGGAGGGGATCGAATAACGCTTGGTTTCAAGGAGCGCCTCGATGTGGAAGCCGGGATTCGGTTCGTGAAGGATCGTAGCCCCGCCGACAAGATCATCCTCTTCGGCGTCTCCATGGGAGCCGCGGCTTCGCTGTTGGCCGCCGCCGAGACCCCTGACGTTTTGGCGGTCATCGCCGATAGTAGCTTCCTTAACTTCGAGCACATCGTTACTCATCACCTGAAGCTTCTTTTCGGTCTGCCACGCTTCCCTCTGGGTGACGAGCTGGTTTTTTTCATCGAGCGCCTGGCGGGGTTCTCCAAAGAGGATTTCGACCTGGAAACGGCGGTGCGTCGCGTCGGCAACCGCCCGATCCTTTTCATTGCAGGAAGCGAGGATGAGCGCACGCCGGTTGCGCTTCAGGAGCGTCTCTTTCGAGCGGCGGAGAGTGAAAAGAGTGATCTGGTGGTCTTGGACGGAGCCACGCACGGCGCGGCCTATCGGACACGAACCGAGGCATACCGAAATGCTCTCCTCTCTTTCTTGAGCAAGGCAGCTCCGGTACCTCATCCCTCGGCCGAGGCGGAGCCGGTGAAGAAGGGCGCTCTCTAGGCGCTGGGGAGGTGGGGAAGAGGAAGTAGAAAATAACCCTTCACTTCATGAACCTGGCGACGGGATCCCGGATGACCGGGCGGGCCCGAGCTGTCCGGGTAGTGGTCCAAGAAGGACTGACGGATGGAGTCGTATTCCTCCAGGGGGAAATACCTTTGTACCAGGGAGGTGGTGCGAAAACGAGCGTCCCAGAAATGGAGATCGACTCGCAGCACCGGTTCCAGCGGCCTGGCTTGTTGGGGAGGCTCGGCGCCATAACTATCGGCGTCGATCCAGATGGAGATCTTTTCTCCCTCCACGATCTTCTCGTGATGATGCGTCATGTAGTACTTCCATAGGGAGAACTCCCGGAGAGGGACGAAACGCTGCGACGGCGCCTCGCCGGGGGAGCGAAGGTAACATCGGACGATCTTCACTCTCGCCATCGGCACTCCTGGCTCTTTCTAGTCGATCCCCGCTCAGTTGCTCGCGCCGAATGGGTCGGCAACGAACGAACCCTGGAACTGGGAAGTTTGGGGTTCGCTCAGTATACGACGGAACGGTCTCCATGGGAAGGATTTATGACTCCGCCGGGCCAGGGCTGGCGGGTGGAGGTCTCTCCGCCTGAAGTCGTTGCAGGGGAGTTACTTGAGAGATGGAGGGGGCGCGGAGAGGGCCCGCACAGATTGCTTCTTGTGGGGGTACTCCGTATCATGTACCGCCGGTCAGCCGCCAAGCACAGACCCCTGGCCTAGTGGGAGTGAGCCATGTCCAATCGTCGCAATGTCCCTGAGGATCTGAACCTCAATCACATCGTCGGTCGACAGTTCGACAAGGCCGCCGCCACCCTCGATTTTCCCACCGGGCTACTCGAGCAGATCAAAGCCTGTAACGCAATCTACTTCGTCCAGTTCCCGGTCAAGTTCGGAGACAGTTACGAGATATTCCACGGGTGGAGGGCGGAGCACTCTCACCACCGCAAGCCCGTGAAGGGAGGCATTCGCTATAGCGAGCTCGTCGACCAGGACGAGATCATAGCGCTGGCCGCGCTCATGACCTATAAATGCGCCATCGTCAATGTTCCCTACGGCGGCGCCAAGGGGGGCATCTCCTTCGACCCGAGAAACTACACTCGCGATCAGATAGAGAAAATCACTCGTCGCTACACCGCCGAGCTCATCAAGAAGAATTTCATTGGACCGGGAGTGGATGTTCCCGCACCCGATGTGGGTACCGGTGAGCGCGAAATGGCTTGGATCGCGGACACCTACGATGCGTTCCATCCGGGAGAAATTGACAACCTGGGTTGCGTGACCGGAAAGCCAGTGACCCAGGGCGGGGTGCGGGGCAGGAAAGAGGCCACCGGACGGGGCGTGACATTCGGGATGGCGCGGGCCCTTGCGTCTCCCAAGGACTTCAAGCACCTGCGGCTCTCCAATGGTTTGGAAGGCAAGACGGTGGCCATACAGGGATTCGGAAACGTAGGCTACCACGCCGCCAAGTTCACTGCGGAAGCGGGCGCGGTGGTCGTCGCCATCGGAGAGTGGGACGGCGGAGTGTACAACCGTAAGGGCCTGGACGTGGAAGCGCTCTACCAGTACCGGCTGGAAAGGAAGACCATCCTCGGCTTCCCCGGCGCCAAGGTCTTGAAGGACCCGCGCCAGGTGCTGGAAGTGGAGTGTGATATCTTGATTCCCGCCGCCCTGGAAAACCAGATCACTCGCGACAACGCGCCGCGCGTTAAAGCCAAGATCGTCGCCGAAGCCGCTAACGGTCCCACTACCGTCGAGGCGGAGGAGATACTCCTGGAGCGAGGAATCTACATCATTCCCGACGTCTACCTGAACGCCGGGGGAGTGGTGGTGTCTTATTTCGAGTGGTGTAAGAACCTGTCCCACATGCGATATGGCCTGCTTCAGAAGCGGCTCGAGGAGGCCAAGACGGCATCGCTGCTCACCGCCTGCGAGGAGCTGACCGGTCGACGTTTGTCGAGCGAGTTACGGAAGAAGCTCTCGGTGCCGCCCGACGAAGAAGTGCTGGTCAATAGCGGCTTGGAAGAGAAGATGACGGTTGCCTATGAGGAGATTCGAGATGTCTTTCTCACCCGTGACAAGGTGAAAGACATGCGAACCGCGGCGTACGTCGTGGCTATCGAGAAGGTGGCACGCTCCTATATGGAGCTGGGAATCTTTCCCTGAGGGGCCCCAAGAGCGTTGATGGCCTCGAGGACGAAAGGACAAGACGCTGACTCTCGCCAATCAGCTCACCGTCTTGCGGATGTGCCTGGTGCCCGTCCTGGTCATCCTGCTGGTATATGGCTATTTCGGCTGGGGACTGGCGGTTTTCCTGATCGCCGGCGTCACCGACGCCCTGGACGGGGTCTTTGCCCGAGCCCGGCGCGAGAGGACACAGCTGGGCACCATGCTCGATCCTCTTGCCGACAAGCTGCTGGTGGTGACGTCGCTCGTCGTCCTCTCCATTCCTAATCTGTCGCTCACCGTTCGTATCCCGGTATGGGTTACCATCCTCGCTATTAGCCGGGACGCGGGCATTCTCATCACCGTGGTGGTGGTCAACCTGGCGATAGGCCGACGGGTCTTCTCGCCGACCGCCCTCGGCAAGGCGACCACCGCGGTTCAACTCCTCACCATTCTCTGGGTCCTTTGGGGCAACTATCGGGGGGCGGCCCTGCCCCTGACCGAGGGTCTTCTGGCACTCATGGTGGCCTTCACCGTAGCTTCCGGTCTTCACTACATCCACCATGCCCGCCGGATCATGGGGGAAGAGGAGGTGGGCTAGTGCGGCTCAGAGGTTCAGTTTGTTCCGGAAATACTCGACGGTGCGGGCCAGCCCCTCCTCCAGCGAAACCTGCGGTTGCCAATTGAGAATGGTTTTGGCCCGGGTAATGTCGGGTTGGCGGACTCGCGGATCGTCCACCGGCAAGGGCCTGAAGACGATGTCGGAAGGTGAAGCGGTAGCTTTCTTGATGGTCTGGGCGAGCTGCAGAATCGTCATTTCGTGTGGGTTCCCCAGGTTCACCGGTTCGTTGTAATCGGACTGCAGCAGGCGGAAGAGTCCTTCTACCAGATCGCTGATGTAGCAAAAGCTGCGGGTCTGGCTGCCGTCCCCGAAGACGGAAAGCGGTTCGCCTTGCAGCGCCTGGCTGATAAAGGCGGGGATGGCCCGTCCATCGTGGATCCGCATGCGCGGTCCATAGGTGTTGAAGATCCTGGCGATCTTGACGTCGATACCGTGGTAGCGGTGATAGGCCACCGTCATCGCCTCGGCGAAACGCTTCGCTTCGTCGTAGACCCCTCGCGGGCCGATGGGATTCACATTCCCCCAGTAGTCTTCTTTCTGCGGATGGATCAGAGGATCTCCGTAGACCTCCGACGTCGAGGCGAGGAGGAAGGTGGCTTTCTTGGCGCGTGCCAGTCCGAGCGTCTTATGCGTGCCCAGGGATCCTACTTTGAGCGTCTGGATGGGGAGCTCCAGGTAGTCGATGGGGCTGGCCGGGCTAGCGAAATGAAGTATGTAACGGAGGGGTCCGTCGACGACGATCTCCTCGGTGACGTCGTGCTGGACGAAAGTGAACCGCGGGCTCTCGATGTGGGCGAGGTTGGTGCGATGACCGGTGATGAAGTTGTCCATCCCGATGATTTCGTAACCCCGCTCGAGCAGGTAGTCGACGAGATGGGAACCTATGAATCCGGCGGCACCGGTGATGAGGACACGCTCGCTAGGCAAGAGGAAGGCTCAATAAGCGTGTCGATGGAGGAATACCCTCCAAAAAGTCAGCCACAAGATCTTGAAATCCAATCCCAGCGTCCAGTTCTCGATGTAGTAGAGGTCGTGCTCGATGCGCTTCTCGATCGAGGTATTGCCCCGCCATCCGTTCACTTGGGCCCAGCCGGTCATTCCCGACTTGACCTTGTGACGCAGCATGTATTGGGGAATCCGTTCTTTGAATTTCTGGACGAAACTCGGTCGCTCCGGACGGGGCCCGACCAGCGACATGTCACCCTTGAGTACGTTATAGAGCTGCGGAAGCTCGTCGATGCTGAGGCGGCGAAGAATGCCGCCCAGGGCGGTTCTTCGCGGGTCGTCCGGATCCGCCCAGACCGGGCCGGTCTCCTCTTCCGCGTTCTCGTACATGGAGCGAAATTTGTAGATGGTGAACGGCTTTCCGTCCAGCCCCATGCGTTCCTGCGAGTAGAAGACCGGACCCCTTGAGGTCCACTTGATGAGCGCCGCGATGAGCGCGAAGGGAATGGCTACCAGGGCCAGCAGGGCAGCCGACAAGCAAACATCCATGCTCCTCTTCTGTACCCAGTTCCAGCCCTGAATGGGCGTCTCGGCCAGACTGATGACCGGGATCCCGTCCAAATCCTCTACTCCCGCCCGCAGTGCGACGTGGGTGAGGTAGTCCCAAGCGACTTTGACGTCGAGCCCTTCTCGACCGGCAAAGGAGATGAGCGCCTTGATCTTTTCGTGCTCCTCGAGGGGCAAGGCAACGTACAAGGAGGCGATCTGCCGAGTGGCGACGACCTGCTCGACCTCGTCGATGGTACCTAGAATAGGCAGGCCTCGATAACCGGCAAACTCTCCCCGCAGGTGATCGTCCAGGAACCCCATTACCCGAAAGCCGAGCTCTTGATGATCGATGAACTTGTCGGCCACCGAACGACCGAGCTCCCCGGCGCCGGCGATCAAAATGTTGCGCAGGCCTTCGCCGATGCGCCAGCGCGCTTCTCGATGTTCCCGAATGACGGAACGGGTGAGCGCCAAGAGGACGACGTCGAACAGCACGAACAGGCCCAGCACCAGCTGAGAGAACTCGTAGCGCCCGGAGACCTCGGGCGGGCCGTAGAAGTAATAGACTCGTAGATAGAGCGCCAGGAACAAGGTGACGGCGGTTCCCATGGCCACCGCCCAGACGATGGAGAACAGCTCGTCGACTCGGGAGCGGAGTCGCCTCAGGTTATAGAGACCGTGTAGATAGAAGAGTAGCGGCCAGAGGATACTGATAAGCGGGATGAGCAGAAGATACTGCCGAAAAGGGCTGACGCCCTTGGTGACTTCGATGATTTGGACGTTGAAACGAACGAAGTAGGCGAGAAAGAAGGCGAAGTAGGTAGCGAGGAGATCGCCGAGGATGTAAACGCCGGTTAATATTCGGCTCTGCTGCTTGACCATCTCGGGAACGTCATTCCCCGGCGAGCTTTCGGTCGATGAACTCTCTCATCTGGGTCTTGAAGCGCTGGCGGGAAAAGCCGAGCGCCCAGCTCCTCAGGGCGTTTCTATTAAACCGCAGTGTGGAAACCCTGTCAATAGCGTCGGATAGGGCCTGGGGTGAGGGTTCGGAGAAGAGCACTCCGGTTTCTCCATCCCGCACCGTGTCCAGCGCGCCGCCCTCGGCGAAAGCCACCACCGGGCGGCCGCACGCCTGGCTCTCCACCGGAGCAATGCCGAAATCCTCGACGCCCGGCAACAGAGTCGCGCGGCAGCGTTGGTAGAGTAGAACGAGCTCCTGTTGAGACACGCTGCCCAAGAACTCGATGTTCGGGCCGGCCCTTCGCTTCAGCCGTCCCTCCTGCGGTCCGGTTCCAACGATTAGCAAGCGGTCCGTCCTGCGGTTGAAGGCGTCTATGGCGAGCTCCAGTCGTTTGTAAGGAACGAGGGCGGAGACGATGAGATAGGTGTTCTCGGGCTCGCTATCGGCGGGTACGTAGAGCTCGGTGTCGACGGGGGGATGGATCACCGCGTCGGCCTCGCGAAGGTAATACTTGCGAATACGTCCTGCCACGTGTTGGGAGTCGGCAATGAAATAATGGACTCGATCCGCCGACGCGACGTCCCACTTACGCAGGTAGTACGCGACCGGGCGGTAGAGCAGGTTAGCCTTGAGCCCGTCGCCGAAGTAGTCGTGAAAGCGGTCCCAGACATAGCGCATCGGGGTGAGGCAGTAGCAGATGTGAAGGGAGCCGGGGGGCGGGATCGCGCCTTTGGCCACGCAGTGACTGTTGGAAACGATGAGATCGTAGCCGCTCAGATCCAGCGACTCGACCGCCCAGGGATAGAGGGGAAGGTACCAGCGATAGATTCTCCTGACGCCGGGTAGCTTCTGGGTGAAGGCGGTGCGGATGGTGTGGGATTCAATGACGTCGCTGGTCGAGTGCGGAACGTGCACCATGGTAAACAGCGTGGCGTCAGGGAAGAGCTCACACAGCGCCTCCAGGACCTTTTCGCCGCCCCGGAGCCCGGTGAGCCAGTCATGAATCAGGGCGACCCGCATGCGATGCCTGCGCGGCGGTCGAGGGAACGCCGGCGATGCCCAGGGCCCGTTGATAGGCGCGATGGACTTGGATGGCCGATCCCTGCCAGGAGAACTGTTTGGCGCGTTCGTAACCATCGGCGATGAGGCGAGTCCTCAAGTTCCGATCGGTCAGTATGGCGCGTATCGCCAAGGCGATTTGGTCGATGTTGTAAGGGTCGACGGTGAGGGCCGCGTCGCCGACCACTTCGGGCAAGGAGGATATGTTCGACGTCACCACGGGAGTTCCGTTGGCCATGGCTTCCAGCGGCGGAAGCCCAAACCCCTCATAGAGGGAGGGAAACACGAAGACGTCGGCGATCTTGTAGAGCGCCACCAGGGTGAGCTCGGGGACGAAGCCGAAGAAGCGGACGTTCCCCCGAACTCGGTGGCGCTCCACGGTTCTGCGAAGCGAGGGGTACTTGGAGATCTCGTCGCCCACCACGATGAGCGTCAGGTCCGAAAATTCAGGGTTCTCCCGGACCTTGGCGAATGCGGCGATGAGCCGCTCCACGTTCTTGTGCGGTTTGATGTTTCCTACGAAGAGAACCGTCCGCCCGAAGATCTGGAACCTCTCCTTGACGCGGGCCAACTCCTGAACGGGAAGCGCCTGGGTCATCGAGCCGTCGATCCCGTTGGGGATGACGACGATCTTGTCCGGACTGACTTCGAAAAAAGTGAGCAGGTCTCTCTTGGAGGAATCGGAGACGGTGAGCACCAGCTCCGCCTTGTCGAGAGCCCTCCGGATCATGAACCGGGCGTAGTGGCTGGCGAAGCGAGAGGGAAGATACTGCGGAAAGAGCAAGTGTATGACGTCGTGGATGGTAACGACCGAAGGACAGGGTGTGAAGAGTGGCAAGACATAGTGGGGCGAGTGGAAGAGCTGTACCTTGAGGCGCCTGAGCGCGGCCGGGATCCCGACGTGCTCGACCAGCGAATAGTTGGGAGAGCTGACTCGGATGGGAGTGCAGCGAGGACTTAGCGAGCGAACCAGCGCTTCGTCTTGAGCGTAGCACAGCGCGAAGTAAAGAGTCTCGTCGTCGACGAGGGGAAGGTGCCTGATGAGATTGCGGATGTAGGTCCCTATTCCGAAATCATTGATTTTTCTGACGTCGAGGGCAATTCGCATCGGTGACGGCATCGAGGCTGGCGCTAAACCCTAGCAAAACATAGCAAAAGCGAAGGTCGAAAAGCAAGAGACGACTTGCGCTTGGCGCTGCGGTAGCCTCCGTTTCAGACCTCTGCCGGAATGCTGCGCGGAAGACATTCCAAGAGCTTTCGCCACGCCTCTTTCTCTCGAGCCGGATCCACCAAGGGGGTCAGGCGCCGACAGGCGCCCGCAATCTGAGCATAGAACGCATGGTCCGATTCGGCCCTTTCTAGGAGCGCTGCCAAGCCCGGGGCGTCTGCCACCCTAAAGAGTCCCGGGTAGTCTTCACCGAGAATACCGGTGTTCCCCGGGATACGACTGGCGAGCACGGGAACGGAGGCGGCGAGAGCCTCCGATACGGCGTTGGCGCCTCCCTCCATGGTGGAAGAGATGACGAGAAGATGGCTCTCCGAGAGAAGCCGAAGCGAGGCGCTGCGGGTGAGTCGTTCCAGCCAGAGATAACGAGAGTTCACTCGCGCTTCCGCGCGTGCCTGGTCGGCGGCGTCTTCGCTCAGCGCGCTGCCAGCGTGTGCGACCCGAATGCGCGAAGTCGAGGGCAGCAACCGCGCGGCGCGGGCCGGGAGGAGTGGATCCTTCACTTCCCTAAGGTGCGCGAGAACGCATACTTGAAAAGCGTCCTGCCGCTTGCCTCGAGCTCCCCGCGGCGCCCGAGCGGATTGGTAAATGACCGTGGTTTTTTCGCGCAGGGGTGGGGAGAGCTCGTCCAATGCCCTGGGTTGAAGAACCACCAGACGGGTGGCGAGCTCGAGGGACCTTCGCGCCGCGGCGGAGCTTGTGATGTCGCGGTAGAGATCGGTGCCAGCCAGTCCCACGACCAACGGTCGGGTGGGGCTCAGTTCGCGGAAACGGACGATGGAGTCCGCGCTGCGGCCGGCGTGAAGAGCGATGAGCAGGTCATGGGAGCCCGGTTGGTAGGTCGTCTCGATGTCGACGCGATGACCGAGCTCGGTGAGAATTCCGGCCCAGCGGCGAGCGGTAACGGCGTTGCCCAGCACGGCGTCGGGCGGAACGGGTGTTACCAGCGCAATGTGCATCCCTTCCTGTCAAAGCGCACAGGTGCGAAAACCGGCGAAGACATCCCGCCGGTGTGGTTGGTAAAAGTTTCTCCAAGTATTCCTGATGAGAAGTGAGCGGGTCGTCCAACAACCCCCGCGGAGAACTTTGTGGTCCCCGAACCAGGGTTGGGAATATTCTTCATAAGGGTCGGGGACGAATCCTGGATAAGGTGTGAAATCCGAGCTCGTCCATTCCCAGACGTTTCCCATCATCTGCCGGCAACCGAACGCACTGTCACCGGCCGGGAGAGCATCCACCGAGACGGGACCCCGGGCTCGCCAATCCAGATTCGCTCGCTTCAAAGAAGGAGGCTCGTCGCCCCAGGGGAAACGCCGCTTGCGGTCAGCCAGCCTGGTGGCGTCGGGAGTAGGCTCCGCGGATGCGGCAATCTCCCATTCGGTCTCGGTCGGCAGCCGGCGACCGGCCCAACGGCAAAAGGTTTCCGCCTCGTACCAGTTGACATGAGTCACCGGCAGTCGTCCCTCCAGGGGAACCCATTCGTCAAAGTGTCGTCGTTGCCAGCCGCCTCCAATATCCCGTTTCCAATACGCCGGATGGTGAGCTCCCATCCGAGATCGCCAGATCCATCCTTGTTCGGTCCAAAGCTCTTGGCGCTGATATCCCTCATCTTCGACGAACAGGGCGAACTCTTCATGGGTAACTGGGGTCCGGGCGATGGAGAACGGTCGAGCCTCGACGCCGTGTGCCCACTTCTCGTTGTCGAATACGAAAGGGAGATCTCGCGTTGCCCCCAATTGAAATTTGCCTCCGGGGATTCTCGCATCGCCGCCGGCCCGTTCGGTGCCGCGTGCGCCGTGGTCTGATGGTGCCAAATCGCCAAGAGGTGCCATGGGATAACCATGAGTCTGTCGGGTGTAAGTCAGCGCTTCGCTATGCATGTACTCATGAAAGAGTGCCAGCAGGACAAAGTAGGTGCCCTGGGGGCCGGGCTCGCGCTCATCGAGGGTCGCCGTGACGCGATCGAGCACGCGCTCGAGGTAGTCGAAGGTGGCTCTACTGTTGGGAAGGGGCAAGTCCCAGCGCGCGTCGTGATCCACTTTGGCGGAGTCGTACAGGGCGTCGCCCCTGTCCAGGGAAGGGGGCATCTTGCGCCAGTGCCGCAAGACCCATCTTTCCTGAAACCACGCCACGTGCCCCACTTCCCATAGAGGTGGATTGACGATGGCAAGACGGGGGCCCAGTAACTGCTCTTCGCTGAGGTCGGAGACGAGATCGAACGTCCGCGAGCGAGCCTCGCAGAGGAGGGGGATAAGCCCGGAGGCAGGCAAAGGAGCCGCCGTTGTCATCGGGTCAGTTGCGCGCGGAGTCGTCCCTCCGCACCCATTGGTCCAGCCACCCCAAGACGGTCTCGTGCCATTGAATGGAGTTGGCGGGTCTCAGCACCCAGTGGTTCTCGTCGGGGAAGTAGAGGAGCTTGCTCGGAATGCCGAGCCTCTGCAGGGCGGTGAAGGTTGCGATTCCCTGGGTGTCCACCACTCGAAAGTCCCGCCCGCCATGGATCACCAGCATGGGGGTCCGCCAGTTCTCAACGAAGTCGACCGGGTTGTGAATCCCATAGCCCTCCGGGTTCTGCCAGGGCGTTCCTTGGTGTTCCCATTCCGGAAACCAGAGCTCCTCGGTGGCGAAGTAGGCCGCCCGTACGTCCAGGTTTCCGTCGTGACTGACCAAGCACCGGAATCGATTCGGCCATTTGCCGGCGATCCAATTGATCATGTAGCCCCCGTAGGAAGCGCCCAGGGCGGCCACCCGCTCACCGTCCATCCAGGGATAACGCGGGAGTGCGGCGTCCAACCCTTTCACCAGATCCATGAGCGGTTTTCCTCCCCAGTCGCCGCGTATCGAGTCGGTGAACGACTGGCCATAACCGACCGAGCCGTGGAAGTCGACCATCACCGCCGCGTAGCCGCGACCGGCATAGGCCTGGGGATTCCAGCGGTAGTGGAAGTTGTTGCCGAACGATCCCTGCGGACCCCCATGGATCAGGAAGGCGACCGGGTACTTCTGGCTGGGATCGAAATCAGCCGGCTTGACCACATAGGCGTAGACGGTTTCGTCGTTCCAGCCCTTGAAGGTGAACTGTTCGGGCTCTCCCATGCGCGCCGCCGCAACTTTGTCGGCGTTGACGCGCGTGACGGGGGAGACATCCGCGCCGCCCACGCCGATCGAGTAGAGCTCCAGCGGCGAACGGAAATGCTCCAGCCCGAACACCATGCGATCCCCCGCCGCCACCGGAGAGCGAACCGTGCCTTGTTCGACCGGCGTGCGCACCGCGCCACTCACCACGTCGATGGCGAAGAGAGAGTCCTGGCCCAGGTTGGGGGCCGTCGCGTACAGAGTCCCGCCGTCTGCGGACCAGGTGAGCGAGTGAGGGGAGCGATCCCAGTCGTCGGTCAGAACGCGCGGCTCGCCGTCCGGCCAGGATCGGAGAACGATGCGGAAACGATCCGATTCGTAGCCGGCCCTGGACATGGCCAGGTAGGCGAGCGTTTTCCCGTCCGGCGAGAAGACCGGAAGGGTGTCCCAGGCGGGATTCGACTCGGTCAGAGAACGAGGGGGCGAAGAACCGTCTGCGGCCACGACATAGAGATCGAAGTCGGTCGACCAAGCCTCCTGGCGGCCGGCGTCACGAGCCGTGAACACCAGGGAGCGGCTATCGGGCGTAAAGGTGATCTCTTCCGCGCCGCCGAAGGGTTTTGACGGGGTATCGGCATCCATCTTGGGTGTCGTGTCCTTGGGCTCCCCACCTCCGGATGGCATCACGAAGAGATGCGAACGGCGGCCGTCTTCCCAGGTGTCCCAGTGCCGGATGAAGAGGCGGTCGTAGGTGCGGCCGCTGGCCTTACTCTTCTCACGTTGGGCCAGGCGCTCGGTGGTGCAGGACAGGTCAGCGCAGTCCGGGAAGACCAAAAGCGTGAAGGCCAGCCGCTCGCCGTCCGGGGAGACCACCAGGTTGGCAAGGTCGAGCGGCAGTTTCGTCGTCTGCTGCGCCTCCCCGCCGCTGATTCGAATGCGCCACACTTGCGAAGAACCAGAGCGAGTGGAGAGAAACCAGAGACTCTCTCCGTCGGGTGCCCATCGCGGGTTGGAGTCATTGGCGGGATGAGCGGTCAGTCGTTTCAGGTCTCGTCCATCGATACCCACCAGCCAGAGATCGGTTCGGGCGGTGTTGGCTTCCAGGTCGGTGGTACTCAGGACAAACGCGACGGTCTTTCCGTCCGGAGAAACTCGGGGATCGGAGATGCGATCCATCGCCAGCATGTCGTGAACAGAGAACGGATGGGTCTGCGCCAGGGTGTCTCGAGCCGGGACCAGAAGGAATACAAGAAGAAGCGGGCCGAAAACCGAACGACGCATGCGTGCCTCCCTCAAAAGACGACCTGGACCTGGCTGCCATCTTCTCTTCGGTGATTATTGCTCTAGAATTCATTCCGATCCAAATCGGGAACGTCGCCCGTGCCGCGGCGGTTGGGATGTCCCAGGTGCTGGGCGTACCGTCCTGACCGAGAGTAGCCTGACCGAGAAGCGCCAGAGGCAGTGCGGCCGTCCCCGAGGCGACGGAGCCAGCCACCATCAGTACTTCCAGACGAGGTGAAAGAGCATTCCCTGCAAGCGGCGCTGGGCGGGTCCACCGAGGATCCAACGGATCACGATGCTGAAGAGAAGGTACGACTTCAGCAGCCGGACCCTTGCCCGACCATAGTGCTTGGAATAGAAGTAGAGCTGGCTGCGGCGGTACTCGAAAGCGGCCTTTTCGGGGTTGGCCTCGGTCGACTTGCCCCCCAGGTGAATGACCTCGGCTCTCGGCGTATAGAGGATGCGATGGCCGCCCCGTCGCACTCTCTCGCAGAAATCGACTTCTTCGCTGTACATGAAGAAACGGTCGTCGAACATTCCCACCTTGTCCAGGATCTCCGCCCGTATCATCAGGCAGGCTCCGCTCACCCAATCGGGGTAGGCTTCTTTCTTGCTGCGCGTTTCCACGTAGCGGCGAAGGAAAGCGTTGCCTCGCGCGTAGCCTTTGGAGAGAAACTTCTGTACCGCCTCGGCGTGGAAACTGAGCATTCTGCCGTAGGAGATTTGCACCGAGCCGTCCTCGTTTCTCAACAAAGGGCCCAGTACGGCCACCTCGGGTCTCTCCTGAATGATGCGAAGCATGGTATCCACCGCGCCGGGGGTAACCATGGCATCGTTGTTGAGCAACAAAAGGAATCGCCCCTTGGCTTCTCGCATGGCCAGATTGTTGGCGCCCGAAAAGCCGATATTGTCGGGTGACCCGATCGCTCTCACCTCCGGAAAGTCACGGGCCAGCATGGCCAGGCTTCCGTCGGTGGAAGCGTTGTCCACCACCATGACTTCCAGCGGGCGAAGAGAGGTGTGCTGGTAAAGAGAACGAAGACAATTAGTGAGATGAGCCTTGGCATTATAGCTGACGATGACGACGGACAGCTCCATCGGATTACTTTGGTCCGAGCCGCTCATAGATCGCCAGAGTCTTGCGAGCCGTCTTGTCCCAGGTGAAGAGCTGTGCTCTCTTCGAGCCTCGCTCGATCAAACGGGTCCTCCATTCTTCGTCCTCCCAAGCGCGCTCGATGCCGGAGGCGATCGACTCCGGCTGGGCCGGATCGACGTACAAGGCGCAATCGGCGGCCACCTCATGATGGCTGGGGATGTCGGAGGCGACCACCGGCACCCGGCAGGCCATAGCTTCCAGGACCGGAAGCCCGAAGCCTTCCCAGAGCGAAACGCTGGCCAGGACGCGAGCCCGTCGGTAGATGGTGGGCAGATGATGAGAAGGGACATAGCCGAGTTTCCTGACCCGTGCCCCCAGTTGCTGGCGGTCGATGACCCGGTCGACCTCCGGCTCGTCCGCGTCCGGCCCGCCGGCCAGCAGAAGCATGCCGTCCCAGCCCCGTCGGGCCAATTGGCCTACCGCCTCGATCAAACGGGGCAGGTTCTTGCGCCGCTCGAGTGTGCCCACCGCCAGCAAGTAACGCGGCGGCAGATCGTACTTTCTCACCAACGTTTCTTCCTCGTCGGGTCGGGTTTGGAAGCTCTCCAGGTCGATGCCCAGGGGAGTCGGTTCGACCTTGCTCTGGTCGACTCCCAGAACCCGTACCACCTCGTCCTTGGTTGCCTGAGATGGCGTGACCACTGCGTCGGCACGAAAGGCGTGAGCCTTCACCAGCGGTGCGTAATCGCGCTGGATCTCGCCGGTGGTCGCTTCCGGATGCCGGTAGAAGAAGAGATCGTGGATGGTCACCACCGTCCGGCCTCGCGAGGGAAGGATCAAGGGGTGCGGCGAGTGGGAGACGTCGAATGCGCAACCGGCCAGAAAATCCAAAGAAGGGCGTTCCAGGCGATGCCAAAGGGCGTTCAACAAGGAGACCGGAATGCGTCGGTCGACGATCGCGAAGTTGGAAGGCAATGCCTTGCATTTGGCCCGTTCCCGCAAAGAGCTCGAAAAAATGACGTAGTGATTTTCCGAATCGATACGGGCCAGGGCGCCGATCAATCCCGAAACGTAACGACCCACTCCCGTGGATCGAGAAAGGGCAGGGCGATAGTCGATGCCTATGGTGAGGCTTGCCATGCTATCGCCGCGGATGATAGCACGCTGGGCGCGGGGCGTGGTGTGCGCTCGGTGTGTTTGCCCTTATAATCAGTTCATGAGAATTTCGGTCGTGGGAACCGGCTACGTGGGGCTGGTGGTGTCGTCGTGCTTGGCGGAGAACGGCAACAACGTGGTGGGAGTCGACATCGACCAGGCCAAGATAAGGCGATTGTCGAACGGCGAAAGCCCGATCTACGAGCCGGGACTCGAGGAGCTTCTCAAGAGGAACCTGGAAGAGGAGAGACTCTCGTTCAGCACCGACCTGGTGGGAGCGGTCAAGGCCTCCGAGATCATCTTCGTGGCGGTGGGAACCCCTCCCGGATCGGACGGATCGGCGGACATGAGCTACGTTCTTTCGGTGGCGGAGTCGATTGGCCGGGCGATAGACGGTTACAAGGTCATCGTTCTCAAGAGCACGGTTCCGGTAGGAACGCATCAGAAGGTGCGCGACACCATCGCGGGTCTCACCTCGCATCCCTTTGGCGTCGCTTCCAATCCAGAGTTTCTCAAGGAAGGAGCGGCCATCGACGACTTCATGCGTCCCGATCGCGTGGTCATCGGCACCGACGATCCGCAGGTGGCCCAGCTGATGACCGAGCTCTACCGTCCCTTCGTGCGCACTGGCAATCCCATCTTAATCATGGATCCGGTGAGCGCGGAGATCGCGAAGTACGCCGCTAATGCCATGCTGGCGAGCCGCATCAGCTTCATGAACGAGATGGCGCGGTTGTGCGAGAACATCGGTGCCGACGTTTCGATGGTGCGGCAAGCAGTGGGCGCCGATAGCCGCATCGGGCATGCCTTCCTTTTTCCGGGTGTCGGTTATGGCGGCTCCTGCTTCCCCAAGGACATTCGGGCCCTGCTCCACAAGGCGGAGGAGCTGGGTCTGGATCTGGCCATCGTCAAGGCAACCGAGCAGGTCAATAACGCGCAGAAGACCGTCTTGGTGCCCAAGATCCTCAGGTTCTTCGAGGGGAATCTCCATGGGTTGACTCTGGCGGTGTGGGGGCTGGCTTTCAAGCCGCGGACCGATGACATGCGCGACGCCCCCGCCATCTCGGTGATCGAGAAGCTGGTCGAGGAGGGAGCGCGCCTGCGAGTCTTCGATCCGGAAGCGATGGAGGAGGCGCGATCGGCTCTGGCGAAATGGGAGAAGAGCATCACCTTCTGCGGTAAGAGTTACCAGGCCTGTGAGGGCGCCGATGCGCTCATCCTCATCACCGAGTGGAACGAGTTTCGGGAGCCGGACTTCGAGCGCCTGCGCGGGCTGATGCGCCGCCCGGTGATATTCGACGGCCGCAACATCTACAACCCCGAGATGCTGCGGAACCTGGGCTTCTCCTACTTCGGTGTGGGTCGGCGAAACTAGCGGGCCATGGGAGCCGTCTTGGTCACCGGTGGAGCCGGCTACGTGGGCTCGCACACGGTGCGAGAGCTGCTGAGTCGGGGCGAGCGGGTGCTGGTCCTCGACAACCTGAGCGAGGGACACCGACAAGCCGTCCCCGGGGTGGAGCTCACGGTGGCCGACCTGACCGATCCGCACCAGGCGCGAAATAGCCTGGATAGCATTTTCCAGAGTGAGCAGATCGATGTGGTTCTCCACTTCGCCGGACGCGCCTACGTGGGAGAATCCGTTCGCGATCCGGGGAGATACTACCGGCACAATCTGAGCGGAGGGGTCGAGCTTCTGGAAGCCGTGGCGCGGAACCGAGTTCCGGCAGTGGTCTTCTCATCGACCTGTGCCATCTATGGCGAGCCGGAGACCATACCCATTCCCGAAACGCATCCGCAACGACCGGTGAGCCCCTACGGGCGGACCAAGCGCGCCTTCGAGGAGGCGCTCTGCGATTTCGAGTCCGCCCACGGCATCCGTCACATCAACCTGCGCTACTTCAACGCCGCCGGGGCGCATCCGGACGGCGATCTAGGGGAGGACCATCGACCCGAGACACACCTCATTCCCCTGGCCTGCGAGGCGGCCATGGAGCAGCGTCCGGCGCTGGCCATCTTCGGCGACGATTACCCCACTCCGGACGGCACCTGCGTCCGTGACTTCGTGCACGTCATGGATCTGGCGACGGCTCACATTCGGGCGGTTGCGGCGCTGCGGTCGGGAGCGGCCTCGAGTAGCTACAATCTCGGCATCGGGCGGGGCTACTCGGTGCTGGAAGTCGTGGAGTCGGTGAAACGGGTGAGCGGTGTCGACTTTTTAACCGAACGAGCACCGCGCCGCGCTGGAGACCCCCCGCGACTCGTGGCGGCCAGCGCCAAGGCGCAACGAGAGCTGGATTGGAGTCCGTCTTTTACTTCCCTGGACGCCATCGTCGAGACCGCTTGGAAGTTCAAGCAGCGCCATCCTCAGGGCTACGGCGCGGCGTGAAGGCCACTCCTCTACCCGACCCGCTCCTCTCGGTGATCATGCCGGTGTATAACGAGGAGGGTACCATCGAGGAGATCGTATCCCGCGTGCTGGCCGTGCCCCTGCCCATCGAGCTCATCGTAGTCGACGACGGCTCCACGGATAAGACCCGGGCTCTGTTGAGCAAGCTCGCCGAGGGGCGGCAGCTCAAGGTTTTTCTTCAGGACGAGAACCGAGGCAAAGGGGCAGCGGTCAGAAAAGGTTTCGCCGAGGCGAGCGGCGACATCTTCATCATCCAGGATGCGGATCTGGAGTATTCTCCGGAAGAATACCCGGAGCTCATCGAGCTCATCGTTCGCGGGAAGGCGGACGCGGTCTACGGCTCGCGATTCCTGGGCCGGCACCGGGCCTTTCTTTTCACTCACTATCTGGGCAACCGCTTCCTGACCCTTGTCACCAACGTCCTCTACAACACCATACTCACCGACATGGAGACCTGCTTCAAGGCCATCCGCGCCGATCGGGTGCGGCAGATGACCCTCCGCTCGAATCGTTTCGGCATCGAGCCCGAGATTACTGCCAAGCTCTTCAAGATGGGGTGTCGCGTCTACGAGGTGCCCATTACCTACGAAGGCCGCGGCTACGAGGAAGGAAAGAAGATTTCCTGGAAAGACGGCCTGGAGGCCCTGTGGGTGCTGTTGAAATACAGAGTGGTGGACTAGATTCCCTCCCCGATGGCGAGCGACCTCCACGACACTGACCGGGGACTCTGATAATATGCTCGGTTTACATGAGTTTCATCCATGAGTGAGTTTCGTCGTCTTTTCCAGCAGGCCCGCCCCTATCGGGGGAGGTTCTTGTTGGCCTGCGGAGCGATGGTGGGCTATGCGGCCTCCTCCGCCGGTCTGACCTATCTCATCAAGCCGGTCTTCGACGAGGTTCTGATCCAACAAGTCCATCTCCGACCGGTCGCCTTGGCCATCATCGTTCTCTATCTGGCCAAGGGCCTCTCTTCCTATTTCTCCACCTACCTCATGAGCTGGGTCGGCCAGCGGACGGTCATGGATCTCAGGAACCGCCTCTACCGGCACATGCTGCGGCAATCGGTGGATTTCTTCTCCGCGAAGTCCACCGGGACGCTGATGAGTCACATCACCACCGACGTGGAGAAGGTGCAGCAGGCGGTGTCGGAGGCGGCGGGCGACCTCACCATGCAGGGGTTTGCCGTCGTCGGGTACGCGGCGCTCCTCTTCTACTACGACTGGGGACTGGCGACCTTCTGCTTGCTGGGCGCGCCGATGGTGATCTATCCGTTGGTGCGGCTGGGACACCGCCTGCGGAAGACGAGCGCCACCGGGCTGCAACGCTGGAGAGACATCTCCAACATTCTCCAGGAAACGATCTCGGGAAGCCGCATCGTCAAAGCCTTCCGCATGGAGGAGTTCGAATCGAAACGCTTTGCCGGCGCTACCGAGCGCCTCTTCCGAACCAACATGCGCATCACCGAGGTGGTCTCCTTGCTGCCGCCGCTCATGGAGCTGGTGGGGGGCGTGGCGGTCTCCATCGCCATCTGGTACGGAAGCGGGAGGATCTCCCGCGCCGAGCTCACGCCCGGGGAGTTCACCTCGTTCGTGGCCGCCCTTTTCTTGATGTACGGGCCCATCAAGAAGCTGTCACGGGTGAACGCCACCCTTCAGCAAGCCCTCGCCGCCGCGGCGCGGATCTTCTCGGTGCTCGACACGCACATGGAGATCAAGGAGGCTCCCGACGCGGTGGAGCTCCCACCCTTGCAGCGGAGAATCGAGTTCCAGGGCGTGAGCTTCACCTATGAGGACGGAAGCGATCGCGTCTTGCGAAACGTTAATTTGATTATCGAGGCCGGACAGGTGGTGGCCTTGGTCGGCACCAGCGGCGCCGGGAAGACCACCCTCGCCAATCTTATCCCGCGGTTCTTCGACCCGGATGCGGGCGTGATTCTGTGGGACGGAATCGATATTCGCAAGGCCACACTGTCTTCGCTGCGCGGACAAATCGGATTGGTACTTCAAGAGACCTTCCTCTTCAACGATACGGTGCGGAACAACATCGCCTACGGAGTGGAAGAGACTTCGGTTGCGGCCATCCGCGAGGCGGCTGGCGCCGCCTGCGCCCTGGAGTTCATCGATGAGCTTCCCGAGAGGTTGGACAGCATGATTGGTGAGCGCGGCCAGCGACTGTCCGGCGGTCAGCGTCAGCGCCTGGCCATCGCGCGGGCCATTCTGAAAAACCCCCCGCTCCTCATCCTGGACGAAGCCACCAGCTCGCTGGACGCCGAGTCGGAAGCCCTCGTCCAACGGGCGCTCGCGAATCTCATGGCGCACCGCACCACGCTGGTCATCGCCCACCGCTTGTCCACTATAAGACGGGCCGATCGGATCGTGGTGATCGAGGAGGGCACGGTCCGGGAGACGGGAACGCACGAAGAGCTGCTCCGTCGCGCCGACGGCGTGTACCGCCGGCTGTACCAGCTCCAGTTCGCGGGAGGAGATCCGGTCCTACTGGATCTCCCTGCCTCCAACGGAGAGAGCTATCCGGCGAGAATCGGTTCAGCACGGCGAGAGAGGAATTAGTGTCGGTCCAAACTAGGGGCGAGGAGCTTTGATCCGCAGTATGACCGGGTTCGCCCGAGGTCAGTCGGAGAACCGGAGTTACCTCTCCGAGATCGAGGTTCGATCGGTGAACCATCGCTATCAGGACGTCCGGGTGCGGGTGCCCTCTAGTTTAAGTCACTTGGAGACGAGGATTCGGAACGAAGTGTCGTCGAGAATCCGAAGAGGGAAGGTGGACGTGTCGGTACGGTTGCAGGCCAAGGAAAAAAGCGCGTACCGGTTGGAGCTGGACCGTCCTCTGTTGAAAGATTTCGTCGAGGTTGCCCGGTCGCTGGGAAGGGAGCTTGGGATCAAGGGAGAGCTGACGCTTTCCGATCTGGTCGGGTTCCATGCCGGTTTCAACGTCGGGGAAAGAGATCTGTCGGAGGGCGAGGGGGCATGGCAGGTGGTGGCTCCCGCCTTGGCTCAGGCACTGGAAGAGCACGAACGCATGAGCCGAACGGAAGGAGCGGAGCTGGCGGCCGACATGGACCTTCGGCTTCAGGCGGTGGCCGGCCATCTCGACGCGATCGAGGAGCTTTCCGTTTCCGGCAAGGAAAGGAAACGGCAGGAGATTCTGGAACGCATCCAGGAGCTCCAGGCGGCAGAGTTGGAAGGCGCGCCGCTGGCCATGGAGGTCGTCCGGATGGTCGAGCGCAGCGACATCGCGGAGGAGCTGACTCGCTTTCGCAGTCATCTCTCCTTGTGGCGTGAAGCGGTGGCGGGGGAGGGACCGTGTGGTAAGAAGCTCGATTTCATCGTCCAGGAGATGAATCGGGAAGTGAACACCATCGGCTCGAAATGCCAGGATGCGGCGATCACCGAACGGGTGATTTCGGTCAAGACCGAGTTGGAGCGCATCCGCGAGCAGGTTCAGAATATCGAGTGAGCGCATCAAGCCCAGCCAAGAAGACGCGTGGTACGCTGCTGGTCATCTCCGCCCCCTCGGGGTCCGGCAAGACCACCTTGGTGCGGCGGCTCGTCTCGGAAGTGGGGCCTGTCGAGTTCTCGATTTCCTATACGACGCGGGCGGCTCGCCCTTCGGAGAAGGACGGCGTGGACTACCACTTCGTTTCGGAAAAAGTCTTTCGAAAGAAAATTGAAAGAAACGAGTTTCTGGAGTGGGCGGAAGTTCACGAGAAGCTTTACGGGACGGATCGCCGCGAAACGGAAGCGGTGCTCGGCCGGGGCGTCGATCTCGTTTTGGACATCGACGTGCAGGGGGCCGAGCAGGTCAAACGGGCCATGCCGGAGGCGGTGCTCATCTTCATACTGCCCCCGTCCTTTCAGGTTCTCGAGCAGCGCCTGCGCGGTCGCCGCCAGAACCCACCGGACGACATCGAGCGCCGGTTGGCGGTGGCGCGGCGGGAGGTTTCGCAGTACCGGAATTATGACTATGCTGTGGTGAACGACGACATCGACCGTTGTGCGGGGCTCCTTCGCTCCATCGTCTTTGCGGAACGCGCCAAGCGCGAGCGAATGGAGCCCATCGTGAAAGGGATATTGGACTCTTTCCAATGACCGCCGACCCGAAAAACCTGAAAAAGAAGATCGTCTTGGGGGTCACCGGCTGCATCGGTGCCTACAAGGCGGCGGAGATCGTCCGGGGCCTCAAGAAAAACGGGTTCTCGGTCCAGGTGATCCTGACGGCAAGCGCCCGGGAGTTCGTCACCCCTCTGACCATGGAGACGCTCTCCGAGGAGCCAGTCATCTGTGAGCTCTTCGGTCAGAACAGGGAAGAGGGCATCCGACACATCTCGCTTACCGAAGAGTGTCAACTGCTGCTCATTGCTCCCGCCACCGCCAACATTCTTGCCAAGCTGGCCTACGGTCTAGCCGACGATTTCCTGAGCACTTTCGCCCTGGCGAACCGGGCTCCCGTGCTGATCGCTCCCGCCATGAATACCGAGATGCTCTCCCATCCCGCCGTGCAGCAGAATGTGGCGACTCTGCGGGAGCGGGGCGTGGAGTTCATCGAGCCGGGAGAAGGATGGTTGGCCTGCGGCTGGTTGGGTAAAGGCCGTCTCGCCGAGCCGGAAGAGATCGTGGAGCGGGTGAAGGCCACGCTGGCCGGCCAGGGTAAAAAAAAACCTGACGCCGCCGGGCTAGGCCCACCGGGAATGTCCGGGGAGACCGTTTTGGTGAGCGCCGGCCCGACCAGGGAGCCCATCGATCCGGTGCGCGTGCTGACCAATCCATCCAGTGGCAAAATGGGTTACCGGGTCGCAGAAGCGGCACGCGACCGAGGAGCGCGCGTGATCCTGGTGAGTGGCCCCACCGCTCTCGCCGACCCCTCCGGGGTGGAAGTGATTCGTGTCGAGACGGCCGAGGAGATGAAGATCGCGATGTTATCCAAGCTCGACGATGCCTCGGTGGTGGTCATGGCCGCCGCCGTGGCCGACTATCGTCCGGAGCGCCAGGAAAGGACGAAGATCAAGAAGAGCTCCGCTCCGCAAACCTTGAAGCTGGTTCGCACCGACGACATCCTGATGGAGATCGGCCGGCGGCGTACGCCCCGCCAGACCCTCGTCGGCTTCGCGGCCGAGACCGAGGATCTGGAAGCGCGCGCCCGCAAGAAACTCTCCGAAAAGAAGCTGGATCTGGTGGTGGCGAACGACGTCACCCGGAACGGAGCGGGTTTTGGAGGCGACACCAATCAGGTGATCCTGCTATCGAAGGAGGGCAAGGCCGAGGAGCTGCCGCTTCTCAGCAAGCGAGAAGTGGCGGAGCACATTCTCGATCGCATCGAGGCCATGCGTGGACGCCGATAGAGCCAAGCTCAAAGAGGAGCTGCGCGGGCAGATGGAGGAGCGACTCCGCTACTACGCTTCGATCACCACCATCGGGCTTCGCCGGCGCGAGGCCGGGGTGGATCGGGCGGAGAGTCTGGAAGCGGTTCGCGAGGATCTCGGCGAGTGCACGCGGTGCAAGCTTCACCAGGGTCGCCGCACCCTGGTGTTCGGCGTCGGAAATCCGGACGCCGATCTCATGTTCATCGGCGAGGGCCCGGGCTACGAAGAAGACGTGCAGGGTCTACCCTTCGTGGGGCCGGCCGGACAGCTGCTGACGAAGATCATCGAGGCCATTCGGCTCACTCGCCAAGACGTCTACATCGCCAACATCGTCAAGTGCCGTCCTCCCGGCAATCGGGATCCGGAGCCGGACGAGATCGCAACCTGTCGGCCTTTCCTGGAACGCCAGGTGCGGTCCATCCGGCCTCGCGTCATTTGCACTCTGGGTCGGGTAGCCACTCAGGCGATGCTCGCGACCGAAAAACCCCTGGGGAGCATGCGGGGTCAGGTGTTTTCCTTCGGAGACTCTTGGCTGGTACCGACCTACCATCCCGCCTTTCTCCTCCGAGACCCCTCCAAGAAGAGGGAAACGTGGGAGGACATGAAGCTCATTCGAGCTTTGCTCGATGAGCGCCGCTAAGAGCTCGTCCTCCGCCGCGTCATCCTTTCCCCGCTACGCCCGGGTGGCGCTTCCCCTGCCCCTGGTGCAGACGTTTTCCTACGGAGTTCCCCGCGCGCTCGATGCTCTGGCCCCCGGCTGTCGAGTCAAGGTTCGCTTCGGCCCGCGCGTCCTCATTGGGTGCGTGGTCCAGATCGAGGACGCGGCGCCCACCCTTCCTCCCGGAACGAAGATCCTCCCCATCCTAGCGAGCCTGGATCCGGTTCCGGTGCTGGGCGAGGAGCTTCTCTCCCTGGCGGAGTGGATCGCCGACTACTATGTCGCACCTCCCGGCGAAGGGTTGCGTGGCTTCTTGCCACCGGATACCGGGCGGGCGGAGACGGTTCTCTATCGACGAAAACCCGAGGCCGCCGGGGCGTCGCTGCGGGAGGGCAGCTTGCGTGCACGGGTGCTGTCGGCTCTCGAGAAGCCGATGACCTCGCGGGCCCTGGCGCGCGCGGTGGGAAGCAGAGCCGTTTCGGGTGCGTTGCGGTTTCTGGTGGACGCGGGCTTGGTGGAGAGGGTCGAGAAGGCTTCCGGCGGAGGCATTCCGCGAATCTGGGCTGCCGCCATCACCGACAAGGGGCGCCAGGCACTGGAGAGCGATGTCCTCAAAGCCACCACCGCCCGCGTTCTGACGCTTCTGGCGACCGCCACCGACGCCGTGCCTTTAAAGACCATCCGAAGCGAGCTGGGCTTGAAGCAAGGGCCTTTCCGTACTCTCACGAAGCGCGATTACATCCGGTTGGTGAAACAAGAAGCTCTGGCTCAGAGCCCCTGGTCTCGTCTGAGCTCACCAGAGGAAGAGGCGTTGACGCCTACTCCGGATCAGCGCCAGGTGATTTCTCAGATCGAGCGCTCGATGGCACTTCGCCAGTTTTCGGTGATGGTGCTGTATGGAGTGACCGGCAGCGGCAAGACCGAGATCTATCTGAGAGCGGTAGAGGCGGCGCTGGCGGCCGGGCGCGGGTCTCTGCTACTGGTACCCGAGATCGCGCTAACGCCGAGGTTGGCGGGGCTCCTCCGGCAGCGTTTCCAGTCTCAGGTAGCGATTCTGCATAGCGCCCTGGGAAGCGGGGAGAGGCGGGATGAATGGTGGCGCATCCGAAGAGGAGAAGCACGCGTGGCGGTGGGTGCCCGCGCCGCGGTTCTCGCTCCTCTGGAAAGGCTCGGTTTGATCGTGGTCGACGAGGAGCAGGAAGGCTCCTACAAACAAGAGGAGACGCCGCGCTACAACGCACGGGACGTCGCCATCAAGCGCGCCCAAGCCGCCGGTGCGGTTATCGTCCTGGGCTCGGCGACCCCCTCACTGGAGTCCTATACTCACGCCGTGGAGGGTCGCTACCGGCTGGCAAGGCTTCCCGAGCGGATCGCCGGTCGCCCGCTGGCTAGCGTGCGGCTCATCGACATGAAGGAGGTCGTCCGCCAGGAAGGTCCGGAGACGATCTTGTCGCAGCCGCTGCGCGAAGCGATCGAGGCTCGCACCTCGGCAGGAGAACAGGCACTCGTTCTCCTCAACCGCCGCGGATATGCGACCCAGCTCGTTTGTCGAGAGTGCGGGCTGGCCGCGAACTGTAACGAGTGCAGCGTGGCCTTGACGCTTCATCAGAAGGGGAGGTTGGCGGTCTGCCATTATTGTGGTCTGGGAAGGTCGACTCCCACCCGTTGCGACATGTGCAGCGGCGAGTACCTTCATCAGCGCGGTTACGGCACCGAGAGAGTGGAGGAGCTTCTCAAGGCGACCTTTCCCCAAATCCGAGTCTCCCGTATGGACCGCGATACCATGCGACGAAAGGGGAGCTACGAGGGGCTGCTCTCGCGCTTTGCCGCCGGGGAGATCGATCTGCTGGTGGGAACGCAGATGCTGGCCAAGGGACACGATTTTCCCGCGGTAACCCTGGTGGGTGTCTTGGCCGCGGACGTCGGTCTCGGTGTTCCCGATTTCCGGGCGGCGGAGAGAACGTTTCAACTGCTGACCCAGGTTTCCGGTCGCGCCGGTCGCGGCAGTCGCGCCGGCGAGGTTCTGATCCAGACCTTTTGTCCGGAGCACTACGCGCTCCGGCATGCCAGCGCCCAGGACTACCAGGCTTTCTATGAAGAGGAGATGTCCTTTCGACGAGCGCTTCGCTACCCGCCCGGCATTTACATCATTAATCTCATCGTCGAAGGGGCGGAGATGTCCGCGGCAACGCGTCAGGCTCGACGGGTGGCGGAGGAGCTGAACCGAGCGCGGCTGGCCGGGGTCGAGGTTCTGGGCCCCGCCTTCGCCGCTCGCTCCAAGGTGGCGGGTCGCTACCGTTGTCAAATCCTGCTGAAGGTTCCCCGTTCACGGCACCGAGAGGTACGGCGAAGGATTCACGCCTTGATGGAGGATCCCGAGCTGTCGAAGCTTCTCACCGTCGATGTGGATCCCACCACGCTCCACTGAAGCGCTTCACGTTCGTCACGCCATGCCCGCTGTTTGGCGTCACTCGCTTAACTGTCACACTTGGAGGGAATTGTGGCTGATGCTATTATGCAGACATCATGATGGCGAGAACACAAGTATCCCTGGATCTCGAAACGCTGAAACGAGCTCGGAAAAGGGCGGCTGAGCTGGGGATTTCCTTCGCGGAGTACCTTCGACGACTGGTGGCTCGCGATCTGGGTAAGCCAAAGCGCCGTGCGGATCCTTCCGCGGTGTTCAACCTCGGCGATTCTGGTGGTACGGACGTCGCGCGCCAGAAGGACGCTCTGGTCGGGGAGGCGTTCTCCGCGGAGGGGCACTCGGAAAGAAGGCACCCCTGACGCTGTTCGTCGACACGTCAGCCTGGTACGCGGCTGCCGATGGTGGCGATCGCAGCCACGCACGGGCGACGGATGTCCTCCGGAAGGGCGATGCTTTGGTGACCAGCGACCACGTCCTCGTCGAAACGTGGGTGCTGCTCCGGCACAGGCTCGGGCGGAGCGCCGCGGACCAGTTCTGGGACGGCATTCGCTCCGGAGTAGCTTCTCTCGAGGCGGTGGGGCCAGGGGATCTCGAGGTGGCCTGGGCGATCGGAAACGCCTTTCCAGACCAGGATTTTTCCATTGTAGACCGGACGAGCTTTGCTGTGATGCAGCGGTTAGGGATTCACAGCGTCGCCACCTTCGACGACGATTTTGCGGTCTTTCGTTACGGGCGGAATCGAGATCGCGCCTTCGAGGTACTTCGATGAGCCGAGCTTAATACCTCCAGCCGGTCACGTCGGCTCCGCGGGGCGCGGTCCGCAGCATGTGCTCGGCGATGAGCGGCAGGTAGCGCTGATGGATGGTGAGGGCCGAGACGCGCGCCGGAAGGGACGGCGCGCCGCTGTAGCAGTGCCCGCGTCCGTCGCCGTACTCGATGGTTCCCCCGTAGTAGGGCCCGCGGCCAGGCTCCTGGGTACTCTCCAAGAACTCTTCTAGCAACCGGACGGCCCTCTCCAGGTAGTAGTTGTCCATGTCACCTACCGTGACGTGGACCTTTCCTACCAGCTTCGGACCGAGGACTTTCCAATCCCGTTCCAGGATGTAGCGCAGATCGTAACGTTCCCTCCAGTGCACGGCGACTTCCCGATCGATGAGGCCACTGCGTTTGTCGTAGATGGGCCGGGGATAGCCGTCCGCACCGAGCGGGCTGTAGACCGCTTGCCACACGTCCCACTGACCAGCGGACCGACCTCTGGTGCCCAAGACCATCTCGAGTCGATTGGCCTCCTCCATGGCGGCGGTGATGTCGCCGTTGACTTCGCGCCGATCGATGCGCGGCACTCTCCTCCAATGACTCTCCGCCCAGTAGGCGTTGACGTCCTGGTAGATGTCGACCTGCTGGTAGGCGCGGAAGTCGACCGGATCGGGACAGAAGCACCAGCTGCCGTTGAAGAAATCTGGATAGAACACTTGCTGCGCCAACGCGATCCATCCTCCCGTCGACGCGCCGTAGAGGGCCCGCGACCAGGGCTCGCCGATGCCACGGAAGGTCTTCTCCACATAGGGAATGAGCTCCTGAACGAGGGCGTCCCCGTAAGGGCCGAGGTTCGCCGAGTTCACTCCGTAGGAGTCGTCGTAGTACGGGTTGGGGTGCTGGGGGATCACCAGGAGCATGCGCGGGAGTCTGCCCGAGGTCCAGTCCTGGTAGAATTTGTAGGCATATTCCGCCTGCTGTCGCGCCCGCCCGGTGAGCTCCGGCTCGGGGGGATGCTCCCTAAAACCGACACCCGCGGTGAAGCTGGGCTGGAAGTGGTCCTGCCAATAGACAACCGGGTAGCTGGTGTCGGGATGTTCCGCGAATCCTTCCGGGAGCAGCACCACCGCGCCAAGATGCATGGGCCGGCCCCAGAACTCGCTGAGGAGCTTGCTTTGCAGGCGCAGGTGCTTGATGTAGCGCGTGTCCTGCGGTGGGTCGATGGGTGGAATGGTTTCGTTCAGCTCGATCCGGATGGTCTGGGCGCGAGAAGGATCTAGAGACACTCGCGTTGGCCGGCTGTAAAGGTTGCCGGGCGATCTCTCCCATTGCTGTCCCTCGCCGTCGTCCATGGGAAGCTTGAGGACATGGCCGTCCCGCCGATGGAACGTTTCGTAGACGTTGATGAGAGCCTGAGCGAAATACTCCCCGGGTGGGACGTCG
>DATDRI010000189.1:0-11141 GCA_035291825.1 Vicinamibacteria bacterium
CAGCCCCAACCCGATCGACTGGAGCAACCGCAGGAGAGAGCGACTTTCATCGAGGAGGAGGTACGAGTCCCCCTCGAAATCCCCGAAGAGATTCTGACGCCTCAGATCGAGATCCAGTTCGGAGTCGAGGACGGCTTCGATTTGGGCGACATCGAGGGAATGGAGGGCGGCGTTCCGGGGGGGGTGGTGGGAGGGGTTCCGGGGGGCATCGTGGGAGGCATCGTCGGCGGCACCGGGACCGAAGTGTACCCTCAGCCAGACGTCCCGCCTCGACCGTTACGCACGCCGCGCCCCTCCTACACCGTGGAGGCCATCCGCAAGAAGATCACCGGGGACGTGATCCTGCAGGTCGTCATCGACACCCAGGGGCAGGTGAAGGTGCTCAAGATCCTCCGCTCCATCCCGGAGCTCGACGAAGAAGCGATCAGGGTCGTCGAGAACGAATGGCGATTCCGGCCGGCCCTGAAAAACAACCGTCCGGTACCCACGCTCGCCGAGCTGCTCGTTACGTTCAATCTCTTCTAATCTTCCTCTCCGGATGCCGGACCGTTTTTCCCGCGGCTAGAAACAAGAGCCGCCGTGGCGGGCGTTCCATTTCATTCCGAAGTCCCCCAAATTATCTGCTGGCACCAGCTTGCATACAATATGCGGCCATGAGGACCGAAGGGTTACCCGCCAAAACCGCTTGACAGGGCCCACCTCGGAAGCTAGCATTAGCGGCTCACGGGGCTAGGTGGTTCCCCAGACCACTCCCAAGATTTGACCTGAGGCTCTGATTCTATTAAGGATATTCAGTCCGGCGGTGTTTCGGACACAGTTTCATCTGGTCCGAACCCTGAAAGGCGAGAAGCAGGCATGATCTCAGATACCTCTGTGAAGCCCGCGTCGAATTCGCCGGTCTTCCCGGCCGGGAACCCTTTTCGGGAAACGGGTGTCTAATGGGTTGCCCCGGCTGTATCAAGTTGGAGGTCTGGCCGGACGTCCCGGCCGGGTTTAGATTTTCAAGGGGAGGCTGGCCAGTCCGATCCCTCCCCCTTGAGAAAGGAGCATAGAAGCCCGTGCCCAAGGAAATGCTCACGTTTCTGGTGGAGTCCAGTCAACAGAGGAAGTCGTTCGGGAGGCAGATAGCGAGCTTCATCACCTCCTTTGCGGTGCAGTTGTTCATCCTTGCCGCTCTCATTATCGTTCCTCTGATGGCGACCGACGCGCTGCCCACACCGCAAGGCATCATGACGTTCCTGGCGGCCGCCCCACCACCGCCACCGCCGCCACCGCCGCCACCGCCACCACCCACAGTCCGCCGCAGGCCAACCGCCCCGAAACCCGTTCTCAGCAGCACGCCCAAGTTCGTCGCACCGATGGACATCCCCGATGACATCGGTTTTGGCGACTTCGGAGCGCCGGGTGGCGTGGAAGGAGGCGTTCCGGGAGGTGTGCTGGGTGGCATCGTAGGTGGCCTGCCCGATGCGCCCGTCGCGGCACCGGTCCGGGTGGGTGGCGACATCAAGCCCCCCAAGAAAATCCAAGATGCCAACCCTCTTTATCCCGACATCGCGAGGCAAGCCCGCGTCCAGGGCATCGTCATCTTGGAAGCCATCATCGATCCCCAGGGGAACGTTACGAATGTGCGCGTTCTTCGTTCCATCCCGCTGCTGGATCAGTCGGCGGTCGAAGCGGTTCGGAGATGGAAATATGAGCCGACACTGCTGAATGGAGTGCCCGTTCCTATCGTCATGACGGTCACTGTGAACTTTTCGCTGCAAGGCTAGGTAGAGCCTTTTTATTTAGGGAATCCCCAACCGAGGAGGAGAACATGCAGTTTGGAGTCATGGAAATGATTGAAGCGATGGGTCCGGCGGCTATAGGCACCAACGTCGTCTTGCTCATCATGTCGATGTACTCGATCGGACTCATGATTGAGCGAGCATGGGCCTACCATCAAGCCAAGACCCAATCCCGCGCCTACGCACCCCAAGTAGCCAAGTTGCTGAAGGATGGCAAGATTGGGGACGCCATCAAGGTAAGTAGCAAGAAGGAAACTCGTTACAGCCACCTGGCCAAGGTCCTCTTGGCCGGCCTGCAGGAGTATCAGTTCCAGCAGGAAAGTGGCGGAGCCAATCGGGAGGAAATGTTGGAGGCGGCGCATCGAGCCATCGAGCGGGCCACCGCGGTGAACCTTTCCGACCTGAAGCGAGGACTTGCCGGGCTGGCCACCATTGGCGCCACCGCTCCCTTCGTGGGGCTCTTCGGAACGGTGGTCGGTATCATCAACGCGTTCCAGGGCATGGCCTTGACCGGCTCCGGCGGTATCGGCGCGGTGTCGGCAGGTATCTCCGAGGCTCTGGTGGCGACCGCCTTCGGTCTGTTCGTGGCGGTGCCCGCCGTGTGGGCCTTCAACTATTTCACCACCCGGGTCGAGGGTTTCACGGTGGAGATGGACAACAGTGCCTCCGAGCTCATCGACTATATGGCCAAGAAAGCCTAGGCCGCGCTCCCAAAGGAGGAGGAATAAGCCATGGCTATGACTGGGGGAGGAGGTAGAGGCGGGCTGAATAGCAATATCAACGTCACGCCGCTGGTCGACGTGATGCTGGTCTTGCTCATCATCTTCATGGTGGTGACGCCCATGCTGCAGAAAGGTGTCGATGTCGTACTTCCAGTGGCAGAGTATCCAACCGATCATCCCGATAACGAAAGCGTGGTTACCTTGGCCGTGAAACGGGACCGCACCCTCTATCTCGATATGATCCCCGTGCCCCGGACCGATCTGTTGGCCAAGGTTCGGGAGAAGTTCGATACCCGCGCCGAGAAGATCCTGTTCTTGAAAGCCGACGAGGCGCTCGAGTACGGCGCGGTGTTGGAGGTCATGGACATCGCCCGCGAAGGCGGAGTCGAGGAGATCGGTCTCATTACCGAGCTGAGGAGGGGTGCGGGCGGCGGGCGTTAGGCCCCGTCGGCACCTTACTGCTAACTCATTCTACTAAAAGGAGTAACGTCAAATGGCCATGGCATCAGGCGGAGGTAGGATTGGGCCCAGCTCTGACATCAACGTCACGCCTCTCATCGACGTGATGCTGGTCTTGCTCATCATCTTCATGGTGGTGACGCCGCTAACGCAAAAGGGTCTGGACGTGGAGTTGCCGGTGTCCGAAAAGGACATCATTCAGGAGCAAGAGCCAGACCCGAACCAGCTGATACTCGACATCGATGAGGGTGCCAACGTGACCATCAACAAGCAACCGGTGGGGCGAGATGAGCTGCCCTTGAGGATCCGGGACATCTTCGAAACCCGCTCCGACAAGACCCTGTTCCTGCGTGCAGCGCCCACCCTGAGCTACGGCGAGGTGGTGGACGTGCTGGACGTCGCGAAGGGCAACGGTGTCGACCGCGTGGGCATTATCCCGCCGGCGGAGCCGGGGTTCGAAGGAGACCGCTAGAACCTCGGACCTCTCCCAGTCTAGAGTCGGGCTGGAGACCAAAGAGGAGGCCGTTTGGTCTCCTCAGCAGACGCGAGTGCTTTTCACGCCAAAAGGAAGGGCGAGAGGTCGGAAAAACAACCTCTCGCCCTGAGCTTCCCTCGAGAGCAAGAAAAACTTAGGGAGTGGTTCCCTCGCCCTCGCTGCCGGCGGTGCCACCCGCCGCTTCGGCCGCAGCGGCCGCCTCGTCCTGGGCGGCCTTGAGCACCAGGGCTTTGTCGCGCAGTTCGTTCGCCTCTTTCTCGAGCTCCGCCCGGGTTGCAGCGTTCGGCTCGAGCTTGGCCTGCTCCCGAAGCAACAGCCCTTTGTAAACCAAGGCATCCACGTACTCGGGATTAATCTGGAGAGCGTTATCCAGCTCCTGGATGCCGAGCGCTGTGAACTCGCGCCTCTGGTCGCTGGTGAGGTCCGGATCCCGGTAGACCTTATCCCAGTAATGCGTGGCGATCAGGTAGTATCCTTCGGCGTCCGTCGTACGAGCGTCTCTCGCCCTCTCCAACCATTTGATCGTCTCCTCGAACCGACCGTACCTATTTAGGAGCGCGGCGACGTGCCGATAGCGAACCGGGTCGTTCGGATCCATCTCCACCGGACGCTCGAAGGCCTCCACCGCCTTGTCCAGAAGGGGCATACGCTCGGGGTCATGGAAACGTTCGTAGAGGTCTCCCAGAGTGTAGTACCTCTCCGGTCTCTCCGGATCCAGCTTGATGAGCTCGAGGTAGTATTTCTCGGCAGTCGCGAAATCGTCCCTCACATCGCGGTAGATCGCGGCAAGTTGCTCCAGCGCGTACTGCCGGGTAGCGGCGACAACCAGCAGTTCCTGGTCGAGCGGATCTACGTCCTGGGACTTCTCCAGCGTCAGCGAGTACTGCTCGACGGCCCGATCCAGGTGCTCGATGTTGCTCGGGTCCCTGCTGGTGGGCCGGTAGAGTAGGTGATGAGAGCTTCCCAGATAAAAATGGGTCGGGACTATGACGCGGGGATCCCCGTTCGGATCCAGCTCGAGCACCCGGTTGTAGCTATGGGTGGCTTCCTCGTATTCCTTGTTAGCATATGCCGTGTTGGCGTCTTTGAATGCCTGCCGTGCTTTGAGCATGTTGAGCTGCTCGGTGCACGCACCCAGAGCCAGAGCCGTAGCAGCGATGATGGCTGCGCGATGAATCTTCATGACCGTATCCCCCTTATTCTCATCACCTTAGGAAAACGGCGCGTATTATATTACGTGGGTTTGCTCAAGTCAAGGAAACGGCGCGAGCCATCGCAGAGCCGGTTGCGTGATGCCCCGCAGGCGCGCGAGTCAGGTTGATCCTGTGCTCCGGCCGTCCTATGATGGGTGAGGCAAGCCCTTATGGTCGAGGGGTTTGCCCCCACCATCATGGCCATGATTCGCTTCGAGGACATCCTGGAGAAGGTGCGCTCCTACCAGCCCGAGGGAGACCTCGATCTCCTTCGCCGAGCCTATGTGTTCTCGGCACGTGAGCACCGAGACCAACTCCGCATGTCGGGCGAGCCCTATCTGGTTCACCCGCTGGCGGTGGCGGACATCCTGGCGGACATGAAGCTGGATGTCGTGTGCGTGGCTTGCGGGCTGCTCCATGACGTGGTGGAGGACACCCTCACCACGCTAGAGAACCTGGAAGAGCACTTCGGTGAAGAGGTGGCGCACATCATCGACGGTCTCACCAAGATCAGCAAGATCCAGTTCTCCTCGACCGAAGAACATCAAGCGGAGAACTTCCGCAAGATCTTGATGGCGATGATCGATGACATTCGCATCATTCTCATCAAGCTCGCCGACCGACTTCACAACATGCGCACCCTCCAACACCTTCCCGAGGATAGGCGCCTCCGCATCGCTGATGAGACACTCGAGATCTACGCCCCCTTGGCAGGCCGGTTGGGGATGGGACGCATCCGTAGCGAGTTGGAAGATCTCTGCTTCCGCTTCCAACAGCCGGAAGCCCACGCCGCCCTGGCGGAGCGCGTCGAATCGAAACGGAAGCGTACCGAGGCCTTCATCGCCGAGATCAAGGGGATCCTGGAGAAGAAGCTGGCGGAAAACGGCATCCCGGCCGAGGTCACCGGTCGCATCAAACGCACTTACAGCATCTATCAGAAGATGAAACGCCAGGGTATCGAGCTCGATCAGGTCTATGACCTGGTGGCCTTACGAGTCATTACCGACACGGTCAGGAACTGCTATGGTGCGCTCGGTATCATCCACAACGCATGGCGACCGGTGCCGGGACGCATCAAGGACTTCATCGCCATGCCCCGGCCGAATGGCTATGGCTCGCTCCATACCAGCGTGATCCCCGCCTCCGGTGTTCCCTTCGAGATTCAAATCCGCACCCCAGAAATGCACGAGATTGCCGAACAGGGCATCGCCGCCCACTGGAAGTACAAAGAGGGTCGCCCACTCGAGGAAAACGACGTTCGCAACTTCGCCTGGCTACGCCAGATCATCGAGTGGCAAAGAGAGGTCAAGGACCCTCACGAGTTCCTCAACAGCCTCAAGATCGATCTTTATCCCGAGGACGTCTACTGCTTCACTCCCAAAGGCGAGGTGAAGTCCTTCTCCCGAGGAGCCACCCCCATCGACTTCGCCTATGCCATCCATACCGATATCGGACACCAGTGTGTAGGGGCGAGGGTCAATGGTAAGTTGGTCCCCTTGCGATATCATCTCAAGAATGGGGACATCGTGGAGATCACCACCTCTCCCGGGCACCAACCGAGCCGCGATTGGTTATCTCTGGCCGTCACCTCTCGCGCTCGTAGCAAGATCAAGACCTTCATCAACACCAGCGAGAAGAAGCGCAGCATCGAAATTGGAAGAAAGGTCCTAGAAAAGGAAGCGCGTCGCTGCGGCCTGGCCCTCAAGGGAATCACCGACTCCGAGAAGTTTCCCGAGCTTCTCAAAGACTATGGCAGCGGAAAGGCGGACGACCTCTTCGCGGCCATCGGCTACGGGAAGGTCTCTCCCCGGCAGATCATTACCCGCTTCGTGCCTGCGGAAAAAATGACACCTAGCGAAGGGTCGAAGGCCACCCTGGCGCAAGTGGTTCGTCGCGTGCTCCGTGCTCCGGAGGACAAGATCCTGGTGAAAGGGGTGAACGATTTACTGGTTTTTCGGGCCAAGTGCTGCAATCCCATACCGGGGGAGAAAATAACCGGGTACATCACGCGAGGAAAAGGGGTCTCGGTACATTCGGTCGATTGCACCAACGTTCTGAACCTCATGTACGACCCAGAACGCAGGGTCGAAGTGGAATGGGAGCGGGATACCGAAGCCAGGTATGATGTCACCATCTCGGTGGACGTGGAGGACCGGCAAGGGATCCTCGCCGACATCACCTCTATCATCGCCAGCAGCAATACCGATATCCGGAACATCGAGGCCAAGACCTTCGAAGACCGGAAGGGAGCCATCGACGTCACGCTCTCCATCAATAACCTCAAACACTTGGAGCGCATTACGCGATCGATACGGTCCGTTCACGGGGTCCTGGACATTGCCCGACACAGCCCTCACTAACCGGGCCCTTATTGGGGAGTGCTCATGAAAAAGAAAGCGTTGCTGACGGACGAAGCCCCTCAACCGATTGGCCCTTACAGTCAGGCCATCCGAGCCGGGAAGTTCCTTTTCGTGGCCGGCCAGGTGCCGCTCGACCCGGCCAACGGTCTACTGATTGAAGGCGACATAGCCGCTCAGACCCGACGCACGCTGGACAACGTCATGGCCATTCTGGCAAACGCTGGATTGGGCCCACAGAACGTCGTCAAGACGACGATATACCTCGCCGACATGTCCGACTTCGCCAGGATGAACGAGATCTACGGCACGTATTTTGCCGAGGTGCCGCCGGCGCGAGCCGCTGTCCAAGTAACGCGTTTGCCCAAGGACGCGCTGATCGAGATCGACGTGATCGCCATGGCCTTCGACTAGTGCGATCTTAGGCAGCTTTGACGACTTTGCCAGAGCGTATGCATCGAGTACAAACGCGGATCCGACGGCGTACCCCGTCGACGATGGCGTGGACTCGCTGCAGGTTCGGATACCAACGACGCCTTGTCAGATTGTGGGCGTGGCTCACGCGGTTGCCGCTCCGCGGGCCCTTGCCGCACAGCTCACAAGCTCTTGCCATGATTCGCTTTTCCTTTCACAGAAACCCTGATGTTAACCAAGCACCGTTCCCGACGCAAGTGGGCAGCCCCTCTCCCCTACCTTAGCCCGGCTGGCAGTCCTTACAAGGACAGAGCTCCCTCAGGGAGCTGAAGCTGTAGATTCCCGAATCGTGGCCATCCGACCAAGAGATCTTGATGGCGTAGTTGCCGACCGGCTTGACGTCCAGGGCACGGAAGTTCGGTGGCAGAAGCAGGGCCAGGTGCCTGCGTTTGCCCGTCCACTCGTCCACACACATCGCGCAGGGGCAGTGGTTACGCAGGAATTCGAAACCGTAGCGAGAATCGTGGCTGTCTGCCCACACGATCCTCAGCTTTCCCTCCCCTTCACTGATCTCCCTCGGCTTCATTGGATGGGAGCTTTCGTACTTGACCACCGAGATCGCGGCGGCCAAGCGCTGGGCAATCTCCAGATAGGCTCGAGACGCGGGAGAATCGGGGTTGCGGGCGACGATGGGCTCTCCTTGGTCGCCGGCCGCGACCACCTCAGGGTCAATCGGGATGCCTCCCAGGAACGGAAGACCGAACTCTGCGGAGATCTTCTCTCCTCCGCCCTGGCTGAAGATATGGGTGCGCTTCCGGCAGTGAGAGCACTCGAAATAGCTCATGTTCTCGATGATGCCCAGAACCGGAACCTGAACCGGTTCGAACATCCTGAGTCCCTTCTCCGCGATGGTTCGCGCAACGTCCTGGGGCGTGGTGACGATGACCGCGCCCGTCAAGGGAACACTCTGGGTGAGGGTGAGTTGGACGTCTCCTGTTCCCGGCGGGAGATCGATGATGAGATAATCGAGCTCACCCCAAGCGACGCCAGCCATGAACTGCTGAATCAGTTTCGTTGCCATCGGTCCGCGCCAAATGACGGGAGTCTCCTTGCTGGTCAGCAGCCCCATGGACATCAACTTGACGCCATGGGCCTCGACAGGGATCAATCGCCGCTCCTCATCGGTCTCCGGCCTTTCGTCCGTACCGAACATGATGCCCTGAGAAGGCCCGTACACATCGGCGTCACAGACCCCCACCCTTGCGCCGGCTCGTTGGAGAGCCACCGCTAGGTTGGCGGCGACGGTGGACTTTCCTACCCCGCCCTTCCCGGAGGCGATGGCGATCATGCTCTGGATGGCGCCGGTCTGGGCGGCTTCGACCGACGCCGAGACTTGGACGTTGACTTCTTCGATTCCCGGAAGCTCCCTGACGGCTGCTTTCGCCTCCGCCTTCAATCGTTCGCTGACCATGCTGGCAGGAGAGGTGCGCTCGATTTCGAAACTGACGATGGGCGAACATATCTTGATGTTCTTCACGAAACCCAGTGATACGATGTCGCGGCGAAGCTCCGGATCCTGCACCGTCTTCAGTCTCTCCAGAATGTCCGTTTCGTGAACCTTGCCGGGTTGTTCTGCCTTGGACATGATCCCTCCGAGTAAACGTCGTCCCAGTCGCTGCCCACTCATTGTAGTATAGTCATAATCCGCGCTGACTTGCCTCCGCGGCGGTCGTTATCTTCTTCTGGCCGTTGGTTCTCACCGGGTTTATGATGTGGAACGAGGACGCAACCGAGATGCCCGCCATTCGCTGCAGCAACCTCCGCAAGACCTACGACAACCAGGTGGAAGCGGTCCGGGGTCTCGATCTGGAGGTACAGCAGGCGGAATGCTTCGGGCTGTTGGGACCGAACGGGGCCGGCAAGACAACGACCATCGAGATCTTGGAGGGGCTCTTGCCGCCTTCGGCAGGAGAAGTGGAAGTCTTGGGTCGACGATGGGGAGATCACGACGAAGAGATCCGCCAGCGCCTCGGTATCTCTCTGCAAGACACCAAGTTGTCGGAAAAACTCACCGTCGACGAGACGCTACGCCTTTTCGCAAGCTTCTACCGAAAGAGACGAGAGACAGAAGAACTGCTGGACGAAGTGGGGCTGCGCGAGAAACGCGCCAGTTGGGTAGGGAAATTGTCCGGTGGCCAAAGGCAGAGACTGGCCGTGGCCTGCGCCTTGGTGGGAGATCCTGAGCTCCTCTTCATGGACGAGCCTACTACCGGCCTCGACCCGCAGTCCCGCCGGCAGCTCTGGGACATCGTGCGGGGTCTCAAGCGGCGCGGACGTACCGTCCTCCTCACCACCCACTATATGGAGGAGGCGGAACGGCTCTGCGATCGTGTGGCGATTATCGATCACGGCAAGATGATTGCGCTCGGCTCACCCGGAGATCTGATTGCCCGGCTAGGAGGAGAGCATGTAGTGGAGTTTACCGTCGACACCACGGAAGGCCTCGAGCCGGAGTGGTTCTCGTCACTACCAGCCGTTCGCGCCGCCCATCTCCAAAACGGCACGGGCTCACTCACCGTAACCGAAGTGCACGTCGCCTTACCCGCATTGCTCGAGAGCCTGCGCTCCCGGGGCCGGGAGTTGGCGCGTTTGAGCACGCGACATGCCAGTCTGGAGGACGTGTTCGTCTCCCTTACCGGGCGCCACTTGCGAGATGATTAGGATAAGCCCCTTTCTCAAACTGCTCGACGCGCGCCTTCGAGAAGCGCTGAGGGAACCGGAAGTCATTTTCTGGGTCTTTGGCTTTCCCATCCTCCTAGCGCTGGGTCTCGGCATCGCGTTCCGCAACAAGCCTCCCGACCGTATCGCGGTGGCGGTCGAGGAGCGAGCCGAGGCGGCAGCACTCGCCGGACTGCTCAACGGTAGCACGCGATTCGAGGCTCGGGTGCTTTCGCCGGAACAAAGCGCCTCCGAGCTGCGACTCGGCAAGGTCGCGCTCGTCTTGGTTCCGGGTGACGGCTACCAGTACCGGTTCGACCCCAACCGGCCGGACAGCCTGCTGGCTCGGGCGCTGGTCGATGATCTTCTGCAGCGGGCAGCCGGTCGAAAGGACCCCGTCCAAGGACGCGACACCGAGATGACCGAGCCGGGCGCGCGCTACATCGATTTTCTCATTCCCGGTCTCATCGGCTTGAATCTGATGAGCGGGGGCATGTGGGGTGTAGGCTTCGTCACGGTAGACATGAGGAGCCGCAAGCTGCTCAAGCGTCTGGTTGCTACGCCGATGCGGAAGAGCGAGTTCCTGGCCGCCATGATCGGAAGTCGCATCGTATTCATGTTCGTCGAGGTTCTGTTGCTACTCGCCTTCGGTTGGCTGGTCTTCGACATGGTTCTCCGCGGATCGTTCATCTTGACGCTAACCATTGGCCTTCTCGGGGCGCTCTGTTTCGGCAGCCTGGGGCTATTGGTGGCGACTCGCGCTCGTAAAATCGAGACGGTCTCTGGCTTGATGAACCTGGTGATGCTTCCCATGTTCGTCTTTTCCGGAACCTTCTTCTCCTCACAGCGGTTCCCCGAAGCACTTCAACCGGCAATCCAGGTGCTTCCGCTCACTGCTCTCAACGACGCGCTACGCGCGGTCATCATCGAAGGGGCGGACTTCCCCTCTCAAATCGGCAGGATGGTTTTGTTGGCGGGGTGGACCGCGGCCAGCTTCG
>DATDRI010000190.1:0-8321 GCA_035291825.1 Vicinamibacteria bacterium
TTGACCGTAGCACAGCATCCCGAGTTGTTGGTTCGTCCACTGCACGGCGAGCCTTACCGTGTGCCCATCGACAAATCGGTAGTCTCCATCGGCCGTTCCAAGCGTAACCACCTGGTGCTGCCCGATCAGTGGCTATCGCGCCACCATGCGGAGATTCGCGAAGAGAGCAGCACGTTCTACATCTACGACCTGGACAGCCGGAACGGCACGCTGGTCAACGGCGTACGCATAAGCGGCCGGGTGCTCCTGCAGGACGGTGATGTGGTCACGCTCGGAGACCAGACGTTGACCTTCGTTGAGGAGCCTTCGGGAAGCGTGGTTCTTGCCGAGAGCCCGAGCAGCGAACTCGATTTGGAAGGAACGGTGGTCGTACCCACCGAGCACCTTTTGGCTCAGGCACGCAGGTCGGAAGATACGTGGGATAGTCTAGCGAGAGCCTCCAGGAAATCGAAGACCGGTCCGAGCGCCGACGATTCGGCCGCCATCATCAAGCAGAACCAGATCCTGTCCGCCCTCAGCCAGGCCAGCATGGCCCTGATCAGCGATCGACCGGTTAACGAGCTTCTCGATTTCATCCTCGAGCTGGCCTTCAAGGTCGTCAAACCGGAGCGGGGTGCCCTCATGTTGACCAAGGGCGAAGAGAGAGGCCTGGAGGTCAAGTCGGTCCGCACGAACTCGGACAAGCCTAAATCCCTCAAGGAGGAGATCACCTTTAGCCGGAGCATCGCCGACAAAGTGATCGGAGAGAAGGTCTCTATCCTGACCAGCAACGCCATGACCGACCCGCGGTTTCGATCCCAAGACTCGATCGTCTCTTTCGGTATTCGTTCCGCGATGTGCGTGCCGCTCTGGAATAACAAGAACGTCACCGGACTCATCTACGTCGATAGGCTCATTCAGGAAAGCGTCTTTACCGAAGACGACCTCTCGCTGCTCAGCTCGCTGGCCAACGTGGCCGCCATCAAGCTCGAAAATGCCAAGCTGGTCGAGCAGATGATCGAGAAGAAGCGCATGGAGCATGAGCTGGCAATCGCCCGCGACATTCAACAGAACCTGCTCCCCCGCAAGGCACCGACCATCGGGGGATGGGATATAACGGGGACGAATACTCCCTGCTATACCATCGGCGGGGATTACTTCGATTTCATCCACCGACCCTCTGGCCGCCTGGCGTTCGCCTTGGGGGACGTTTCCGGGAAAGGTGCGGGTGCGGCGCTGATGATGATGGTGCTTCGGGCAACCGTCCATTCCGCCGCCTCTCAGCAGGAAAATGACGTGGTCTCCATCATGTCCGAAACGAACCGCGCGATGTACGAGAACAGTCCGGCGAATGCCTACGTGACGTTTTTCATCGGCGATCTCGACCCCAAATCGGGCGAGCTGCTGTACGTCAACGCGGGTCACATTCCCCCCATCGTCTACCGCGCAAAGTCGGGCCAGGTGGACCGGCTGGAGACCGGGGGCACGGTAATCGGCATGTTCGAGTCTGCGCCCTTCGAACAAGGCAAGAGCCGACTGGAGACCGGCGATATTCTGGTCGTCTTCACCGACGGCATCAGCGAGAGCTGGGGCGCCGACGGCGAGGAGTTTGGCGAAGATCGACTGGGAGAAGTCGTGAAGAAGCACGCCAAGCTCTCGGCATCCGAGTTGATGGCTACCATCCAGAAAGAGGTGGATGCCTTCGCCACCGGTCGGGCCACCGACGACCGCACCCTCATCGCCGTCAAGCGACGATAAGCCGAAATCAGGCTTTTCCCCGTCCAGCCACCTTCGTGCGGCGACCGACTGGCTCGATTTGTTGACGGGTCCGGATCGATATGCTAAGGTCGTTGATTCGGAACTTATTATTTTTCAGAGGGATCCATGGTTGAAAGGCGGGACGCCTTCTCCGAGATGGCGGCGCTCCAAAAGGAGATTAGCAGGCTCTTTGAGCAGCTAGCACACTTCGACAGAAGCGACAGCGGGCTCGGCCTGGGCGAATGGCTCCCCAACTTCGACGTCTTCGAGACGAAGAACAGCCTGGTCATCAAGGTGGAAGCTCCCGGAATGACCAGAAAGGATCTAACCGCTGCCTTTGAGGGCCACAAGCTCATCGTATCGGGAGAAAAGAAAGAGCCGAAGGCCGAACAGCCGATCAACGGCTATCTCTGTATGGAAAGGAGCTTCGGCAAGTTTACGCGCTCTATCTACATCGACCAGGCCGTCGACTTGGCCAAGGCGGATGCCGAGCTTGGTCAAGGAGTGCTGACCATCACCATACCGAAACTCAAGGATCGGCGGGGGAGCAAGATCCGGCTCAGGATCAAGGAGGACGGTCAGTGAGACCCAGGTCGGTCGAGCGGCATGGAGCGACCTACCGGGCGAGCCCCCCGGCAAATCGAAAGATCAAGCCACCAAGAAATGCCCGAGATGCCTGACCCGCCTGACAAGAAAGAGGATCAGGAACAGCTACCAGAGCAAGAGTTGGGGCTCGTCGAGATCCCGGACTTCCTCCCGGTGCTCCCCCTGCGGGACATCGTGATATTCCCTTTCATGATCGTTCCCCTGTACGTCAGCCGCGACAAGTCGATCAAAGCCGTGGACTCCGCCCTGGCCGAGAACCGCATGATCCTACTACTGGCTCAGAAGGATCAGGAAAAAGAGGACCCCGAGCCAGAGGATCTCTACCGCATGGGCACGGTGGCGGTGATCATGCGGATGCTCAAGCTACCGGATGGACGCATCCGGGTGCTGGTGCAAGGAATGCACCGCGCCGCCGCCGAGGAATTCACTCAGGGCTCGCCGTTCTTTCAGGCACGCTTGTCCACCATCAGGGAGTCGAAGTGGGAGTCCGACTCGCTCGAGCTGGAAGCGCTGATGCGGAATGTCAAGGGGGCGCTCGAAAAGTCCGCCAATCTCGGGAAAGCCATCTCGCCTGAGGTCATGGTCATTGCCGCCAACCTGGAGGATCCGGGACGACTCGCCGATCTGGCGGTATCCAACCTCGATCTCAAGGTGGACGGTGCGCAGGAAGTCCTCGACACCATCGATCCCGTGGAGCGCCTGAGAAGAGTTCACGAGCTGATCACCAAAGAGCTGGAAGTCTTGACCATTCAGCAACAGATCAACTCGCAGGCCAAAGGAGAGATGGATCGCACGCAACGCGAGTTCTTTCTGCGACAGCAGCTCAAGGCGATTCAGACCGAGCTCGGTGAGGGGACCGAGCTGGCGGAGGAAGTCCGTCAGCTTCGCGACAAGGCGCGCAAGGCAAGGATGCCCAAGGACGTCTATGCGGAAGTAAACCGCCAGATCGGCAAGCTGGAAAGGATGCACCCCGACTCTGCCGAGACGGCCACCCTGCGCAACTACCTCGAGGTCATGGTCACCCTTCCCTGGAGTCGCGAGACCAAGGACAACTTGGATATCAAACAGGTCAAGCAGATCTTGGACGAAGACCACTATGGACTGGAGAAGATCAAGGAGCGCATCCTCGAGTACTTGGCGGTGCGTAAACTGAAGAAAAAGATGAAGGGGCCGATTCTCTGCTTCGTCGGTCCACCCGGAGTAGGCAAGACCTCGCTGGGCCGATCCATCGCTCGTGCCCTGGGTAGGAATTTCCACCGCGTCTCGTTGGGTGGCGTGCGGGACGAGGCGGAGATTCGGGGCCACCGCCGTACCTACGTTGGCTCCATGCCCGGCCGAATCGTGCAGGGGATCCAGCAGGTTGGTTCCAACAATCCGGTCTTCATGCTGGACGAAGTGGACAAGGTGGGGGCCGATTACCGGGGCGACCCCAGCTCGGCGCTGCTGGAGGTTCTCGACCCAGAACAGAACAACGCCTTTCGCGATAACTACCTGGGGGTGACGTTCGATCTGTCGAACGTCATGTTCATCACCACTGCCAATCAGCTGGACCCGATTCAGCCCGCGTTCCTGGACCGCATGGAGGTGATCGAGCTCAGCGGTTACACGGAAGAGGAGAAGCTTCAGATTGCCAAACGCCACCTCGTTCCCAAGCAGCTAGAGGAGAACGGACTGACCTCCAAAGAACTGACCTTCGCCGATCCGGCTATTCGCCAAATCATCACGCAATACACCCGGGAGGCGGGTCTCAGAAACCTGGAGAGAGAGGTCGCGCGGGCCTGTCGCAAAGTGGCGAAGCGGGTGGCGGAAGGAGAAAAGGAGCTCATCAAGATAAGCGCCAAGAACCTCTCGAGCTTCCTGGGCTCACCCAAAATGCTTCCCGATGAGATCCTCAAGAAGGACCAAGTGGGCGTCGCCACCGGACTGGCCTGGACGCCCACCGGGGGGGACGTTCTGTTCGTGGAAGCCACCGCCATGAGGGGCAAGGGAGAACTGATCCTCACCGGTAAGCTGGGCGAGGTGATGAAGGAATCTGCTCAGGCGGCTCTCTCTTACGCCCGCTCCCGGTCAAGGCAGTTCCATATCGACGAAGACGTCTTTTCCAAGTACGATTTGCACATCCATGTTCCGGAAGGGGCGATACCCAAAGACGGACCTTCGGCGGGTATCACTATCGCGGTGGCCATGATCTCCGTCTTGACCAACATGCCGGTGCGTCGGAATATGGCCCTCACTGGAGAGATTACTCTGCGCGGAAACCTACTTCCCATCGGTGGCATCAAGGAAAAGGTGCTCGCCGCGCGCCGAGCGAAGCTGGATACCGTCGTGCTACCACGATTGAACCGCAAGGAGATCGAGGAGATCCCCGACTACGTCAAGAAGGACATGCACTTCGAGCTGGTCGACCAGGTGGATGATGTTCTCAAGATCGTGCTGGTACGTCCGCCTAGCCGCCCCAAGGAACGCCCTCGCTCGCCCAGACCGTCCCCTCCTAAGCCCGCCTCTTCGCCTCGCAGCCGCCGAGCGGTAGTGACGTGAAGATCCTATTCGCCGGAGACGTCGTCGGCAGGGCGGGAAGACAGATCCTAGAGCAGGGCCTGGCCAAGCTCAGAGAGGATCACGCGCTCGACTTCGTGGTGGCGAACGTGGAGAATGCCGCCGCCGGATTCGGGGTCACTCCCAATATCGCAGACCAGTTCTTTGCCATGGGGATCGACGTGCTGACGTCTGGCAACCATATCTGGGACAAGAAAGAGATCCTGCCGTACCTCGGACGCGAGCCCCGCCTGCTCCGTCCCATCAACTATCCCCCCAGCTGTCCGGGAACCGGTAGGTACCTGGCCCACACCGCCTCCGGCACCCCGGTTGCCGTCATCAACGTTCAGGGAAGAGTCTTCATGCCGACCATCGACTGCCCTTTTCAAGCAATGGAGCGAGAAACGCCTCGACTTGCCAAAGAAGCGCGGGTCATCCTGGTGGACATGCACGGCGAGGCGACATCGGAGAAGATGGCGATGGGATGGTTTCTGGACGGCAAAGTCTCGGCAGTGGTCGGCACACACACTCACATTCCAACCGCAGATGAACGGGTCCTCCCCGGAGGAACCGCCTACATCACCGACATCGGCATGTGCGGACCCTTCGATTCCGTCATCGGCATCGAGCGTGAGGGCTCACTCGTTCGCTTCCTCAACGGGATGCCCGCCAAGTTCGAGACCGCCACGAAAGATCCCTGGTTGAATGCGGTGCTCATCGATGTCGACGAATCCACCGGCAAGGCTCGATGCATCGAGCGCATCCGCGTGACCGAAGAGGACCTCTCCGCAGAAGACAATTAGACGGGATGCACAGGATAGGAAGCGAGACTTCCCGAAGGTGTCTGGAAGCTCGAGGCCGCACCAGGGCCGACGAATAGCTCAATGAAGCCACAACCCAGGGATCCGAGAAGGATCTACTCGATCAGTGAGCTGACTCGAGAGATCAAGCTGCGTCTCGAGGGTGAGTTCTTCGACGTTTGGGTGGTGGGAGAGGTTTCCAACTTCAAACGGCACTCCTCCGGGCATCTCTATTTCACCCTGAAGGATGCTCGCACACAGCTGCCGGCCGTCATGTTTCGCAGCGCTTGTCGCTTCCTCAAGTTTCGACCGGGCGACGGGATGGCGGTTCTGGCACGGGGGCGCCTGACACTCTACGAGCCCCGCGGCTCGTATCAGTTGCAGGTGGATTGGATGGAGCCCCGCGGTAAGGGCGCTCTACAGCTGGCCTTCGAACAGCTCAAGGAGAAGCTCGCCGCGGAGGGGCTGTTCGCATCAGAACGCAAGCGCCCGCTTCCCATGCTGCCGCAGCGGATTGGCGTGGTGACCTCGCCCACCGGTGCTGCCATCCGGGACATCTGTCGTATCCTCCACCGCCGTTTCCCCAATCTGGAGGTGTTGCTCTACCCCGCCCAGGTACAGGGAGATCTGGCGGCAGGCGAGATAACCAAGGGAATCCAGGTCCTCAACCGCCTAGGTGGCTTCGACGTGCTGATCGTGGGACGCGGAGGCGGCTCCTTGGAGGACCTCTGGCCGTTCAACGAGGAATCCGTGGCCAGGGCGATCGCCACCTCGGCCATTCCCGTGATCAGCGCGGTGGGGCATGAAATCGATTTCACCATCGCCGACTTCGCTGCCGACGTGCGGGCGGCTACTCCCTCTGCCGCGGCGGAAATGGTGGTTGCCCGGAAGGAAGACTTCCTGGAAAGAGTAGGACACCTCGATAAGAGATTGGTCCAGTTCCTGGCGTATCGAATGATGAACCTTCGAGGCCGCCTGGACCGACTGGCCGGTCACCAAGCGTTTCTCGCCGTACGTCACACCTTGCAGACGTCCTCTCAACGCCTGGACGAGCTTTCCTACCGAGCCCGAACCCTCTTCGATGGCAAGCTGAATGGAGATCGGGGGCGATTGCAGATCGCCATCCGCCAGTTGGAAGCCTCGCGGCTCGACCGTCGACTCGACCAGTCGAGAACGAGACTCGGCCACCTCGGCTCGCTTTTGCGCGCCGCCCAGCGAGCCAGACTCATCCGGGCGGAGCATCAGCTCGCCGGCTCGGGCGCGCGGCTCGAGGCCTTGTCTCCCCTGGCCGTTCTGGGACGTGGCTATAGCCTGACCTGGGACGAGACGGGGAAGCTTCTTCGCAACGCGGCGCAGGTCGCACCGGGTGATCCGGTGCGCGTCACCCTGGAACACGGCGAGCTCGACTGCCGAGTGGAGCGAAGCCGGCCGCAAGGGGAGCGATTCCCATCATGACCCTCAAACCCAAGGACTTCGAGAGCGCGCTCAAGAAGCTGGAAGAGATCGTGAAGGAGCTCGAGGAGGGAGAGCTCACGCTCGAAAAATCCTTGGAGCGATACGAGGAGGGCGTCGCCTTGGCCCGTTTCTGCAATGCGAAGCTCAATGAGGCCGAGGCACGCATCGAGATGCTGCAGAAGACGGAGAGCGGCGAACCGAGCACGGACGCCGAAGGCAAGGTGCGCCAGACCCCGCTCGATTTCGACGAGAACGAGTCTTAGCGCGAATGGATGACTTCGATCGTTACCTGGCCAGGCAGGCGGCGACGGTCGAGGCTTTCCTCGATCGTCACTTGCCCGCCGAAGATAGTTATCCCCCCAGCATCCACCGCGCCATCCGCTACAGCCTCTTTGCCGGCGGCAAGCGTCTGCGCCCGGTCTTGACTCTCGCCGCCTCAGAGGCAGTGGGCGGTCGAGCGGACGACGCCCTGCCCGCCGCTGCAGCGTTGGAGATGATCCACACCTACTCTCTCATCCATGACGACCTGCCGGCTATGGACAACGACCGCCTGCGACGTGGCAAGCCGACGTCTCACGTCGTTTTCGGAGAAGCGGTGGCCATATTGGCCGGCGACGCCTTGCTGACCCACGCCTTCGAGATGCTTGCCACCACCTGCGGCGAGAACGACTCGGTCGAGCCTGCCAAGCTTGCCAAGAAAGACCGCCGCCTCCGAGCCATCGCCGTCCTTGCAAAAGCGGCTGGCATAGATGGCATGATAGGCGGCCAAGTGATAGACCTCGAGTCCGAAGGAAGGAGCGTCGAACCCTCCACCCTCGATCTCATCCACCGCAAGAAGACCGGAGCGCTCATGGGAGCTGCGGCCCATCTGGGGGCGCTCCTGGGTGGGGGTAGCGAGGAGGAGATCGAACGACTAGCCCGCTATGGCCGAGAATTGGGACTGGCCTTCCAGATCGTCGATGACCTTCTGGACGTCGAAGGAGACCCTGCCACCCTGGGCAAGTCCGCCGGAAAGGATCGGAAAGCGGGTAAAGCCACCTACCCCGGCGTCCATGGATTGGAGAGGGCCCGACTCCGCGCCCAGGAGCTGGCCGAGAAGGCCATTGAGCTGGTAGCTCCTCTAGGTCCCAAGGCGGAGCCGCTAGCTCGCCTGGCGGAACGGATTGTCGACCGTAATTCATAGAAGGG